>JASMFO010000053.1 GCA_030751755.1 Candidatus Woesearchaeota archaeon | reverse complement strand
CACTTCAAAAGTGTAAAGAATATCATAAATGCAGAGCAAAAAGAGCTTGAGAAAGTTGAGAAGATTGGGAAGAAGAAAGCTGAGAAAATAAAAGATATTGTCGATAGGGAGTATCAAACTTTAGAATAAAATGGTAAAAGTCGCTGCTGCCCAAATGAGTGTAACAAAAGATACTAAAAAAAATTTAACCAGCATAATTAATTATATTAAAAAAGCTGCGTCAAAGAAGGTTGATATTGTCTGTTTTCCAGAAACATCATTAATTCATTCAAAAAACAAAAAAACAATAAAAAAATTACAATTCAATGATTATTTAAAAAAAATAAAAAAATCTTGCAGGGAAAATAAGATTCATTGTATTTTTGGAACAAATATTTTGGAGAAAAATAAAATCTACAATTCTGCTTTTTTTATTGATGATAAAGGCAAGGTAATTTATAGATATAATAAAGTAAATTTATTTAGGAATGAAAAAGGCAAAGTTACATCAGGAAAAATAAACAAAGCAATAAAAACTAAATTCGGCAAAATTGGGATTATTATCTGTTGGGATATTTCTTATCCTGAATTTGTAAAGCAATTAAGCAGACAGGGAGCTTGGATTATTTTTTGTTCATCTTACATTAAAAATTATGGCCGTGAGTTGGAGAGTTATCTGCAAATCCCATATGTAAGAGCCTTTGAAAATTCTTGTTATTTTGTGTCTTGCGACAGTGCAAATAAAGATTGCGCACAGTACAGCATTATCTGCAGCCCATCAAAAATTATTAAGAATATTAAAGGCAAAGAAGGATTGATTGTTGCTGAGCTGGACAGAAGGAAGATTGTTGGGTTGAGGAAAAGGTATGGATTAGTTTAGAACTTTATATTATTTAATCTCTTAATTCTTTCTTGGTGTGGTGGGTGTGTTGATAAAAGAGACATCATACCTCTTGCTTTAAAAGGATTTGAAATGAACATATGGGCAGTTGATTGATTTCCTAGTCTCATTGGATGTCTGTTTACATCATTATGAAGTTTATCTAAGGCTGATGCTAAACCATTTGAATTTTGTACTATCTTTGCTCCTGTTGCGTCTGCTAGATACTCGCGGCTTCTAGAGATTGCCAGTTGAATTATCATTGCAATAAGCGGAGTTACAATTGCTAATAAAAGCAAACTTACTATGTTTCCACCTTCTCTATTGTCTCTACCACCAAAACCTCCAAAGATAGCAGCCCAACGTGCCATGAAAGCTACATAAGAAATAACTCCTGCTATAGTTGCCGCTACAGATGAAATTAAAATGTCTCTATTTCTAACGTGGGCTATCTCATGAGCCATTACTCCCTTTAATTCTTCGTCATTAAGCAAATTCAATATTCCTTGTGTTGCAGCTACAGATGCGTGTTTTGGATCTCTTCCAGTAGCAAATGCGTTGCTTGCATCGCTTGGAATAATATAAACTCTAGGCATTGGAACTTTTGCTTTCTCAACAACTTTCCTTACAATATCATAAAGTCTATGGGCTTCTGATTCTTTAACTTCTTTAGCCTTATACATTCTCAGAACTATTTTGTCAGAAAACCAGTAAGAACCAATATTCATTATTATTGCGAAGATAAAAGCCACAGTTAAGCCAGATGCGCCACCTACCAATTGACCTACAAACAGCAATAAACCGGTCAATGCTCCAAGCAATACAACAGTTTTTAATTGATTTATCATTATAAAACTACCTTATGAAATATAATCTATTTGTATTTAAAAATTTAATGTTTTAGAATTATTACTTCCATTTAATAGAACAACCTAAAGAAAACAAAAACTCATGCTTAGGTTTTTTTCCTTCCAGAACTGCTTGTATGGCTTCATCCATGTCAAATTCTGTTGGTTCGTCATCTGGTTCCATTTGATTGTTAAGCCTTCCGTGGTAAACCAGTTTTTTCTCGGAATCAAACAAGAAAGGGTCTGGTGTGCATGATGCACCATAAGCTTTTCCAACTTCCTGAGTTTCATCATGCAAATAAATAAAATTAAAGCCTTTTTCTTTTGCAGTCTCTACCATCCCATCAAAATTGTCTTCCGGATAATTTTCTGATTCGTTTGAGTTAATGCCTATAATAACTAGGCCTTTATCCTTGTATTTTGCCTGTAGATTTTTTATTGTCTCCTGCTTGGCCTTTACATAAGGGCAATGATTGCACATGAAAATAATTAACAGTGCTTTTGCATCTTTGAAATTATTCAAAGAATATGTTTTTCCGTCTATTCCTTTAAGGTTAAAGTCTATTGCTTTTTCTCCTGCTTTTAGATTTCCTACTGATTTTGTCAATACCATAATACTTGAGAAATATTCTATTATTAATTAAGTTTGCGGTTATTAATAATTTTATTTAAAATTTTTGATTATACTTGCGAGCAATAATTTTAGAACATCGGTTGTTCTCTCGTAATAAGCAAAGGCAACAATCATATTCGAAAATTGTTGCCTTTGCTATAATGATAATTATTAAATATTGCAAAAGACTACCTAAACTATATGTTGCCGTTGAATGTTACACTAAGCTATTATAAAAGAAGGGATGTACAAGAAGAAATAATCAAAGCTGCAGAGAATAGAGAAGTTGCTGTAAGATTTGGAGATAAATTTGGCAACAGGCCTGATGTTCTCAATAACCCCAATGATATTTTAGAGCTTGCAAAACAGAAAGCTACTTCTTTCCATTGTTCAGAAGAATTGTGGAGCAATGCCTTGCAGTTAAATTCCAACATGAAGAAGCATGATCTTGGCGAGTTAAGGATTGGTTGGGATTTAGTCCTTGACATTGATTGCAGCTTCTACGAATATTCCAAGATTGCTGCTGATTTAATTATTAAAGCACTAAAATTCAATGATATAAAATCAATTTCATGCAAATTTTCTGGTAATAAAGGATTTCACATTGGAATTCCATTTGAAGCTTTTCCAGAAACAGTCAATGGCGAAAAAACAAAAAAATTATTTCCAGATGCTGCCAAGAGAATTGCTTTTTATATTAAAGAGTTAATTAAAAAACCATTAGGAGAAAAAATAATGCAATTTGAAGATAATAATTTTTCAAAGGTTATAGAAAAAACAAAAGAAAATCCAAATAAAATAACTTATCATGAAAAAAATGAGTTTGGAGATAATATTGCAAAATTAAATGCAGAACCTTTCTTGAATATTGATACAATCCTGATATCATCAAGGCATCTATATAGAATGCCCTATTCATTGCATGAAAAATCTGGTTTAGTATCAATTCCGTTAAATCTAGAGGATGTTTTAGATTTCAAAAAAGAATATGCTAACCCAAAAAATATAAAGATTTCAAAATATAAATTTTTGGATAAAAAAAATGTTGTCAAAGGTGAAGCAAGGAAATTGTTAACACAAGCCTTTGATTTTTCTTTAAATAAGGAGGAAGAAATAAATATTGAGGCAAAAAGGAGTTATGAGATTAAAGATGCTGTACCAGAGAAATTTTTTCCACCATGCATAAAATTAATAAGTGATGGTCTAGCAGATGGAAGAAAAAGGGCATTATTCATTTTAATAAATTTCTTGACTAGTTTAGGCTGGGGCTACAAGGAAATTGAAGATTACTTAAAAGAATGGAATAAAAAAAATACCGAACAGTTAAGAGAAAATTATTTTGTTGGGCAGCTAAGATACCATAAAGCACAAAAGAAAAATATTTTGCCAGCAAACTGCAATAATAATATGTATTATGTTGATGTTGGAATATGCAAACCGGATAATCTTTGCAGCAAGATAAAGAATCCTGTAAGCTATTCTATCAGGAAGTCTGTTTTTTTGAGGAAGGAAGGAAAGAAGAAAAAGTGAAAATTTATAGCAACCAGAGAAAAATGTTACATTCACTAAAAAAGTTTTTGGAATTTTTGGTGTCCCAAGGATTTCCTCGAGATTTTTAAGGATTTCCGGTATTTGAAAATTCTTTGAATTTTCAAAACCTTTATAAATAAGACCAGTTACCCAATTCTTAAAATCAGCCTGAAAAGATGTCCTTTTCAGTACAGTTTACAAGACTGTTTTCTACAAAAGGATATTAATAAAAGGCTTTTTTGCATAGACAATTTGCCTTTTTTATTATTTATATTTGTCTATGGTACTTGAGGGTGATACAAGCAACATACGAAGATGCCACAGAAAAGAACTCCAAGAAAGGGAAGCTTACAATATTGGCCAAGAAAAAGGTCAAAGAGAAGTTTTGTTAGAGTTAGGACTTGGGCTAAAACCAAGGAAGTAAAGTTGCTTGGCTTTGCCGGTTATAAGGTTGGAATGACTCACCTCATCATTAATGACAACAAAAAGACTTCAACAACAAAAGGCATGGATATTTTTTGTCCAGTAACTATTATTGAATGTCCGCCATTAAAAACTGCTTCTATAAAATTCTACAAAAACACAATTTCCGGCTCAAAGCTTGTTTCTGAAGTTCTTGCTGAAAAATTTGATAAACAACTCAAAAGGTCTATTATATTGCCAAAGAAAGGATCTAAAGGTGCTCGGACTAAAGACGCGGCCAACTCTGTTGGAAATAAAAGTTTTCCATCAGATTTTGATTATATAACACTATTAGTCCATACAATGCCAAGCCTTACAGGCCTTGGAAAGAAAAAGCCAGAAATTTTTGAGATGGGTATTGGTGGTAATAAAGAAGATCAATTAAATTATGCAAAAAATAAGCTTGGAAATGAAATAAATATTTCTGAAGTTTTTAAGGAAGGCCAGCAACTGGAGATA
Source organism: Candidatus Woesearchaeota archaeon (assembly GCA_030751755.1). Taxonomy (GTDB): domain Archaea; phylum Nanobdellota; class Nanobdellia; order Woesearchaeales; family GW2011-AR4; genus JACPJP01. The sequence goes on along the minus strand of JASMFO010000053.1, from coordinate 19,998 downwards.
CATGCTGTATCTAAAGGCAAAGGGGTGCAAGGTCCGGTAAGAAGGTTTGGAATTTCATTGAAACATCACAAGACAGAAAAAAGCAGGAGAAATCCCGGAAGCCTTGGTGGGTGGATAGCTCAAGGCCATATCATGTGGAGACAAGCAAAAGCTGGAAAAATGGGTTACCATGCAAGGATGGAGTATAACAAATGGCTTTTAAAAATAGGAAATCCAAACGAAATAAACAAAAAAGGTGGTTTTGAAAACTATGGTGTTGTAAAAAACGCGTATATTCTTATCAAAGGTTCTGTAATTGGCCCTAAAAAGAGACTCATAAGATTTAATGATTCCTTAAGGCGTGATACAACCTTACCTAATGAATCCCCGCCTATGCAATACATAAATTTAGAGCAAAAATCAAGATGAAACTAGATATTTTGGATATTTCAAAGAAAAAAACTGGAGAAATAAATTTGCCTATTCAGTTTAATGAAGATGTAAGAACGGATTTGGTAAGCAGGGCATTTCTTGCACTGCGAAGCAATAATAGGAAGCCTTATGGTGCTAAAACTGAGGCTGGAAAAAGGTCATCTTCAATAATCTCAAAAAGGAGACATCAGTATAGGGGGTCATATGGATTTGGCATCTCAAGAACGCCAAGAAAGATATTATCCAGAAGGGGTACAAGGATGAATTGGGTTGGTGCTTTTGCTCCAAATACTGTGGGAGGAAGAAGGGCACACCCGCCAAAAGCTGAAAAAATACTTATTAAAAAGCTCAATAAAAAGGAAAGGAAAAAAGCTATTAGAGCTGCTATATCTGCTACTATAATAGCAAACCGGGTAAAAAGCAGAGGTCATATAATTCCGGAAAACTATCCTTTTGTACTGAATAAAAAATTCGAGGAGCTAGTCAAGACAAAGGAAGTATTATCCTCCTTAAAATCCTTAGGGTTTGAAAAAGAATTGGAAAGGGTAGGGGAAAAGAATGTCAGGAGTGGAAAGGGGAAAACAAGGGGAAGAAAATACAAGACAAAAATTGGTCCTTTGATTGTGACTTCAAAAGAGAGCAGTATAACTAAAGCTGCAAGTAATATTCCTGGGATTGATATTGTTAATGTAAAGAATCTTAATATAGAATTGCTTGCTCCTGGAGAGTTTTCCGGAAGACTGACATTATGGACTATGGGGGCTATTGAAACTTTAGAAAAAGAAAAAATGTTTAGGTAAAATGGATTCATACAAAATAATAAAATATCCGTTGTCAACGGAAAAGTCAATAAGGCTCATGGAAAGCCAGAATAAGTTGATTTTTGTAGTTGATATAGACGCTGACAAGAAGATGATAAAAGGTGCTATAGAAGATATGTTCAAGGCTAAAGTTGAAAATATAAAGACTTATGTGCAAGGTGGGGAAAAAAGAGCATATGTGAAATTTTCAAATGCAAATCCTGCCATAGATATTGCGACTCAATTAGGATTGATGTAGGTGGTATAAATGGGTAAGAACTTAATACAACAGGCTAGAGGGAAGGGAGGTCCAAGGTATAGGGCTCCCAGCTTTAGATATAAAGGCAAGAGCAAATATGGGAATTATGAGAGAGAAACCCTAAATGGGAAGATAATCAATTTAATACATTGCCAAGGTCATAGTGCGCCTCTTGCACAGGTAGAATACACAAATGGAAATGTAGTTTTGATGCAGGCTCCGGAAGGAGTGCGTATTGGGGATAAAGTGGAGACAGGAGTTAATGTTGATATTAAAAAATGTAATATGCTTCCGTTAAAGAGTATACCGGAGGGAATTGATATATATAATATTGAATCGTTTCCGGGGGACGGCGGAAAATTTGTAAAGTCTTCTGGTGGATCTGCAAAAATAATTACTAAGATGCAGAACAGGGTTGTTGTAGAACTGCCATCTGCAAAAAGAAGAGATTTTTTGCCTGATTGTAGAGCCACAATCGGCATTGTTGCAGGCAGTGGCAGAAAGGAAAAGCCATTTTTGAAAGCTGGAAAAAGGTATTATGCCATGAAAGCAAAAAATAAATTGTGGCCGCAGGTTTCTGGATCATCAATGAACTCTGTAGACCATCCATTTGGAGGTTCGAGCTCTGCATCAAAAAGCGGGCCAACTCAAGCTTCAAGAAACGCTCCTCCTGGAAGAAAAGTTGGAAAAATTGCACCTAAAAAAACAGGAAAGAAAAGGTAGTTTAGAAAATGGCAAAAAAAGAATTTAGTTACAGGGGAAAAACATTGGAAGAATTAAAGGGATTAAGCCTGAATGAAGTGGCTGCATTGCTGCCTGCGAGACAAAGAAGGGTTTTGAAAAGAGGTCTTACAGATCAACAAAAAATCTTACTCAAAAAAATAAAGAAAAATGAGGGGAACATTGAAACACAGTGTAGGGATATGATAATTTTACCTGAGATGGTAGGTAAAACAATAAGGGTCCATAGAGGTAAAGAATTCCTTCCAGTAATAATCATTGAAGAGATGATTGGGCATTACCTCGGAGAATTTGTTTTAACAAGAAAGAGAGTTGAACACTCTGCACCAGGAATAGGTGCTACAAAATCAAGTGCTGCCTTGTCAGTCAAATAAAAATGAAAATCCCAAATTTTATCCAATTTGATTGGAATTTTCAGTGTTCCAAACAGGTTTGAAACAAATGGCAAACAGATATTCAACAAAAGATTATAACAAGGAAAATATGGCAAGAGCTTTAGGAATCTCATTGCCTATTTCATTTAAGCAAAGCATAGAAATATGTAATTTCATAAGAAACAAGGATGTAATTTATGCAAAGGGTGTTTTAAGCGAAGTTATTGATCACAAGCGGGCAATTCCGTTCAAGAGATTTAACAAAGGTGTGGGGCATAAAAAAAGGATTGGTGCAGGAAGGTACCCTAAAAAAGCTTCAATGGGGATTTTAAACTTAATAAACCATGTTGAAGCTAATGCCCAATTTAAAGGGTTAAATACAGCTAACTTGGTAATAACACACATAAACGCAAACAAGGCGTCCAAAGTTATGCATTTCGGGAGGAAAAGGAGCAGAGAGGCTAAGAGGACCAATATAGAAATCACTGTTCAGGAAAAGCGTGTAGATAAAAAATCTGAGGATAAAGAAAAAGTAGTAAAAGGCATTAAAAAATGATAGAAAGAAAATTTATAGCACAAAAAACAAAAGAATACCAAATACAGGAATACATAAATGAAAATCTTAAAAATGTGGGCCACAGCCATACAAAGATGGTAAAAACCCCCTTAGGAGAAAAAATTGTTCTTTATGCTTCAAGACCCGGACTCATAGTTGGGAGAAAGGGCCAGAACATAAAAGAATTAACAAAAACTCTGAAAAAGAGATTTGGACTTGAAAATCCCCAGATAGAGATAAGCGAAGTCACAGACATCAATTTGGATGCAAACATAGTTGCTGAAAGAATTGCCAATTCACTTGAAAGGTTTGGAACTCAAAAGTTTAAGGCAATAGGCCACAGGGTAATGGAAGATGTCATATCTGCAGGAGCTTTAGGCATCGAGATAACAATAAGCGGTAAAATACCGAGCAGCAGGGCAAAGTCTTGGAGATTTTATTCTGGTTACCTCAAGAAGTGTGGTAATATAGCGATAGTTGATGTTGATAAAGCATACGTACAAGCAAAGTTAAAAACAGGAGTAGTAGGTATTAAGGTAAGCTTAATGCCTCCTGGAATAAAACTACCAGATAAGGTTGAGCTTATTGAAGAAAAAGAAGAAAAAATTGAGGAGGTTAGTGAAGAGAATAAAGAAGGGAAAAAAGAAATAAAACCTAAAGCTAAGAAAACTGCCAATACCAATGCTCGGACGAAATCTAATGTCGTGGAAAAAGAAGCTGAAGATAAAAATCCTGATGAAGAAAAAGCAGAGAAAGAAAGTGTGATAAAGCCGCATAAGGAACCTGCACCGAACGTACATGACGAGGTAAAAAATGAAGATTAAGGAGATAAGAAGCATGGATAAAAACTCACTTAATGAAAAAATGCTTGAGCTTAAAAAAGAATTAGTTAAAATGAATGCTCAAGTAGCTACAGGGACTGCACTTAAAAATCCAGGACAAGTGAAGAAGATAAAGAAAACAATAGCAAGAATACTGACAGCAGATCAGAAGAAAAAACAAATTGACAATATAACCAAAATTAAAAACGGAGGTCGATAAAAAAACATGGGTGAAATATGCACGAAATGTGGGTTGGTGAAAGAGCTCTGCGTTTGCGAGACAATTGCAAAAGAAAGCCAATTGATTAAAGTTTTCCTTGAGAACAAGAAATTTAGGAAAGTCTACACAATAATAGAAGGCATAGACCAAAAAGAGATTGGCATCAAGGATCTTGCGAAGAAGTTGAAGGCTCAGTTCGCGTGTGGGGGCACTGCCAAAGAAGGAAAGATAGAGTTGCAGGGCAACCATAAAAACAAAGTTAAGGCAATATTAGTGGATATGGGCTTTTCACCAGATTCCATAGAAATCAAATAAGCAAGAGAACTACTGGAATATAATAAGGTATCAAAATTTAGGATGGTAAAAACAAAAATGGAAGTGAAGAATATGGGCATAAAAGTAGAAAGGCCTAAGGAAAAATGTAATGATAGCAATTGTCCTTTTCATGGTAGTTTAAAGTGTAGGGGCAGAATTTTTACAGGTACAATAATATTAACTAATATGCAAAAAACTGCAACTGTGGAATGGGAGCACCGGTATTTTCTAAGAAAATATGAAAGATATGAAAAAAGGAGAAGTAGAGTAAAGGCCCATAACCCAGGATGCCTTAATGCGCAGGATGGTGATATTGTCAAGATTACAGAATGCAGGCCCCTAAGCAAAACAAAGAATTTTGTTATTGTTGGAATTTTAGGAAAGGAGAAGGGGTTTAAGGAGAAGATGGAAGCTCAAGAAGAATCCAAAGTTAAGAAAGAAGTAAAGAAAGCGGAAGAGCAAACAGATGGGGCAGAGGAAGAGGTGACTGTGTAAATGCAAGCAGTAAAATCCAGGGTAACAAAAGCAATTCCTGTTGGAAGCCAAATAGAAACATGTGATAATTCGGGAGCAAAAATAATCAAAATATTTACAGTTGTAGGTAGAAAAACCACAAAAGGCAAGGTTCCTGCAGCAGGTATTGCAGATCTTGTTACAGCCTCTGTCCGGAGAGGAAGGCCCGACATGAGGAAACAGGTTATTTATGCAATAATAGTAAGGCAGAAAAAAGAGTACAGAAGGGCTGACGGGACAAGGATAAGATTTGAGGATAACTCTGCGGTTGTTCTGAAGGATGATAAAGGGAATCCAAAAGGAACTATATTCAAGGGGGCTATAGCCAAAGAAGTGTGTGAAAGATGGCCGGGTATTGCAAAAATAGCAAGCATTGTTGTTTAAAATTTAAGGTGATTATGTGAAGACAAAATTTTCAAGCTCATGGAAAAAGAGCATACAACCAAGGAAACAAAGAAAGTATAGGCATAAGGCTCCATTGCATATAAGACAGAAGTTTGTTAGTGTGCACCTTTCAAAAGAGTTGAGAAAAAAATACAATAAGAGAAGCATGAATTTGAGGAAAGGTGACGGGGTCAATGTAATGAGGGGCCAATTTAGGAAAAAGACTGGCAAGATTAATGGGATTGATATAAAGAAAACTAAGGTTTATGTCGATGGTATTGAGGTTGTGAAGAAGGATGGAACAAAAGCACGTTACCCAATACATCCATCAAATTTAGTTATTACCGAACTTAACATGGATGATAAAATGAGAAATAAAATTGTTAAAAGAGTAGAGGGGAATTAGCATGTCAAAACATCTAAAAAGATATTTTGCTCCAAAAACTTGGAAAATAAAAAGGAAGGGAATAACATTTGTTGCCAAGCCTAGTTCCGGGCCTCATAAGATAGAGGTATCCTTGTCATTGAACATTATTTTAAGGGATATTTTAGGTTATGCAAACAGTAACAGGGAAGTGAAATTTATACTTGAAAAGAAGAACGTTGCAATTGATGGCATGAGGAGAAAGAACCATCAGTTTCCTGTGGGATTGCTTGATGTCCTATCATTAAATGACATAGATGAGCACTTTAGGGTTATTTTAGACAAAAAGGGGAAAATAGGCCTTATCAAAACAGGGAAAGATGACAGTGCACTTAAATTGTGCAAGATAACAGGAAAGCGTATGGTTAAAGGAAAAGTACAATTAAACTTGCATGATGGAAAAAATATTGTTGTACAAAAAAACATCTATAAAGTAGGAGATGCTGTTTTGATGACGTTGGGAAAAAAGAATGAAATAAAGGGAAATATTGGTATTGACAAGAATGTTTTGATATACCTTACAGGAGGTAAACATATTGGTCAGATTGGAAAAATCCAGGATATAATAGGCAACAGAATTTTGTACAAAACAGAATCTGGTGATGTAGTTGAAACATTAAAGGATTATGCATTCCCAATAGGAAAAGACAAACCCTTGATTAAATTGGCAAATTAAGATAAGATGAACTCAATGAAACAGGTAAGCATGGAGAAAGTTACCTTAAATATTGGTGCTGGAAAAGATCAAGCTAAATTAGAGAAGGGAATAAAGCTGATTAACAGTATAACTGGTCGTAATCCGGTTAAAACTTTTACAAAAAAAAGAATACAGGAATGGGGGCTAAGACCAGGTTTGCCAATAGGATGTAAATTGACTTTGAGAAAAAAAGAGGCTTTGGAATTATTGAAGAGGTTATTTGAGGCAAAAGACAATACCTTACAGGTTAGTAATCTGGATAATGAAGGGAATATATCATTTGGCATAAATGAGTATATTGATATTCCTGGAGTAAAATATGATCCGGATATAGGGATTATGGGTCTGCAAGTTTGTATCACTCTTAAAAGAAGCGGATTTAGGGTAAAGTCTAGGGCTTTGAAAAGACATGCAATCCCTAGAAAACATAGGGTAAAAAGAGAAGATGCTATTGATTTTATGAAAAATATGTTTAATTTGAAGGTAGGTGAGTAAATGACATATAGCAATTATAAAAAAGAATTCAAACAACTCAAAGCCAAACCAGTAAAGCTAAAAAAATTCCTTAAGCATAATGCTCCTAAAAAAAGGAGTTGCGGAAGAATGCTTAAAAGGTGCGGTAGATGTGGAAGAATACGGAGCGTTATAAGCAGTTATGGATTGTATATATGCAGGCAATGTTTTAGGGAGACTGCAATAAATCTTGGATTTAAAAAATATAGTTGAGGTTATAAAATGTCACTAAACGACCCATTAGCTAATGCATTGTCATTAATTTTGACAGATGAGAGGGCAGGAAGAAAGGAAAGCAAGATAATGCCATCTTCAAAAATAGTTGAAAAAGTGCTTGATGTAATGAAAAACAATAATTATGTCGGAGATTTCGAAGAAATCAAGGGTAGGGGAGGTAATTCAATTAAATTAAATCTCTTGGGAAATATAAACAAATGTGGTGTGATAAAGCCAAGATACAGCGTTAAAAAAGGAGACTTTGAGAGGTTTGAAGAGAGATATCTTTTGGCAAGAGGGATGGGGATACTAATTATATCAACACCTTTAGGCATTATCACACACAAGGAATCAAAGAAGAAAAATATGGGGGGTAAGCTTCTTGCTTATTGCTACTGAAAATGGCAAACAAAAAAAGTAAAACAAACCTAAGTATCGAAATAAAATTACCCTCTGAAGTAAATGCACAATTAGACAAAGATATATTGACATTGAAAGGTCCTAAAGGGGATGCTAAAAGGGATATTTCGGACAAGAAAATCAGCATAGAACTTAAGGAAGATTCTATAATCTTAAAGGCGCTTAAGTCTAATAAAGTAAACAAGAAACTAATAAAATCTTATGCTGCACATATAAAGAACATGATAAAAGGAAGCTTTGAGGGGCATAAATATACTTTAAAGATATGTTCAGGGCATTTTCCAATGAATGTTTCCATAAACAAGGACCAGCTCAGTGTAAAGAATTTTTTAGGGGAAAAGGTCCCAAGAACGCTTAAATTAAAGCCCAATGCAGAGGTTAAAGTTGAAGGGGAATTAATCATTGTAGAAAGCTCAAGTAAGGAAATTGCCGGCCAGGTAAGCTCTGATATTGAACAACTCACAAGAAGGACCAGGTATGATACAAGAATTTTTCAGGACGGCATTTGGATAACCTCTAAAGATGATAAGTAAGCAAAATAAAGAATGGACTCAATAAAAGAACTTTTAGAACTCAGAAAGCATATTAAGAGTAAAAAACCAGATTTTATTAGGCAGGACACTCATAAAAAGAAGAGACTATGCAGAAAATGGAGAAGACCAAAAGGCTTGCATTCAAAAATAAGATTAAAACTTAAAGGAAGGGCTAAGAAAGTACAGCTTGGTTACGGAAGTCCAAAAAAAGTTAGGAATCTGCATAAAAGCGGATTTCAGCAATATGTCATTAAATCTATAAAGGATTTGGAAGTCCTAGATAGTAAAAAAACAGGCCTTGTTATTTCTTCCTCTTTGGGAAATAAAAAGAGAATTGTTATTTTAAAAAAGGCGAAAGAAAAAGGTTTTAGGGTATTGAATTTTAGCAATCCTGATGAATTCATAAAAAAGGTGGAAGAGAAAATTACCTTAAGAAAAAACAAGAAGAAAGGGGAACAGAAAAAGACCGAAGAAGCTAAAAGAAAAGAAGAGAAAAAATTAATAGAGAAAGTTGGTGTGGGGAATAAGAAGGAAGCTGAGAAAAAGGAAAAAGATAAGCTTTTGACCAAGAAGGATAAATAAAATGCAACTAAAAATACAAAAAAGGCTTGCTGCACAGTTATTAAAAGCATCAGAAAATGATATTTGGTTAGATCCAAGCAGGTTGGACGAAATAAAAGATGCTATAACCAAGGTCGATATAAAATCCCTAATAAAAGACAAGGCTATTAAGAGCAAAAATATAAGGGGGATTTCTAAGTATAGAACAAGGAAGAATAAACAACAAAAGGCCAAGGGCAGAAGACGCGGCTTTGGCTCTATAAAAGGGGGTAAGCATGCAAGATTAAGCAAAAAAAAAGGTTGGATTAATCGCGTCAGAGTACAAAGAAGATTTTTGCAGAATTTAAGGGATAAAAATATAATTAACAAAGCATCTTATAGATCTCTTTATATGAAAAGCAAAGGGGGATTTTTTAGAAGCAAAAGACACATCAAAATATATATGGAGGAGCATAGTATTGGAAAATGAAAACATATTCACTTCGCTATGCTTCGTTCGTAGCTTCCATTTTTAATAATTATAAAAAATATACTTAAAATGAAAGAATTTGAGGAAATTTTAACAAATGGAAAAAACTAATATTTACGCAGTGCAGTTTAGGAGAAAAAGGAAAGGCTTGACAAATTATAGGAAAAGGCTAAAGGTATTAGCAGCTAAGAGACCGAGACTTGTTGTCAGAATGTCACTAAAAAATATACAGGCTGCTATAGTGGATTATGATAAGAAAGGTGATATAGTTAAGGCATCTTCTCACTCATCCAACCTAAAAAAATTTGGTTGGGTTTATGGCACCGGAAATTTGCCTTCTGCTTACCTTGTAGGATTTTTGCTTGGTAAGCGTGTAAATCCAAAATTTGATGAGGTTATTTTAGATGTTGGACTTCATAAATCTGTAAGTGGCTCTAGGATTTATGCTGTGCTGGCTGGTACATTAGACGCTGGCTTAAAAGTCCCGCACAGCAAAGAAGTCTTGCCAAGTAAAGAGAGAGTTATGGGAAAACATATAATGGATTATGCTGAATTAATAAAAAAAGATACGGGATTGTTCAAAAAACAATTTAACTCCTATTCAAAAAATGATCCTACTTTTGATTTAGTTAAAAAATTTGAAGAAGTAAAGGATAATATCAATAAACAGCAGGGCAAATAGAAAAAATGGTAAAGAAAGAAACAGAAATAGGTGGGAAGAAATCATTAGGTGGTGCTTCTAAAGAAAGAGCTAGAATGGGTGGGGGTAGAAGGGTCAGAGAATTTGACAAAGAAGCCTGGAAACCGAAGACCTCCTTGGGTATGAAGGTAAAAAGTGAGGAAATTAATAATATTGACCACATATTAGATAACAGATTTAAAATTTTGGAACACGAAATTGTGGATATATTAATGCCTAATTTAACTACGGACCTTTTGCTTGTAGGACAGTCAAAAGGAAAGTTTGGTGGCGGCCAGAGGAGAGTTTTCAGACAGACGCAAAAGAAGACCCAAGAGGGCAACAAGCCTAAATTTGGAACTTTTGCAATAGTAGGAAATGAGGATGGTTATGTTGGCATTGGGTATGGGAAGAGTAAAGAGACTGTACCTGCAAGAGAGAAAGCCACAAGGAATGCAAAACAGAGTATTATAAAGATTTTAAGAGGGTGTGGAAGCTGGCAATGTGGTTGCAAGAATCTGCATAGCGTTCCATTTGCTGTAGAGGGAAAATGCGGTTCGGTAAAAATAAAACTTATACCTGCCCCAAGGGGGACTGGTTTGTGTGTTGAGGAAGAATGTGGCAAGCTTCTCAGGATTGCAGGAATAAAGGATGTATGGAGCCAGACATTTGGACAGACAAAAACAAAAATAAATTTAATTTACGCTTGCTTTGATGCTCTGAAAAGGCTTATGGAAGTAAAATTGCAAAAAGAAAATACTGAAAATCTTGGCATTGTAGAAGGTTCTGTAGGTGTTCAATAAAAATGGATAAAGAGATAAAGAAACACAATACTGCAGATAACGGAAAATTTGCTGTTATTAGAGTTAGAGGGATTATAGGGGTAGAGCGGGGCATTGATGAGACTCTTATAAAGTTAAGGTTATATAAAAAAAATTATTGTGTTGTTGTGCCGAAGAATGCGAGTCATTTAGGTATGATTAAAAAAGTCAAAGATTATGTCACTTGGGGAGATATAGATGAGAAAACGTATAGGACTCTAATAGAGAAGAGAAAAGAAGATTTTAAGGGCAACATTTCCGACAAGAAAGGAAAAATAAGTTACAATGATTTTATAGATATTGGAGGCAAGAAAATAAAAAAGAGATTCAGGTTGAATAGTCCCAAAAAAGGTTATGGAAGAAAAGGGGTAAAGGTTCCATTCAGCAATGGCGGTGCCTTAGGCTATAGGGGAGATAAAATTAATAATCTAATAGAAAGGATGATTTGAATGACGGTAAATAAGAGAAAGAAAGTTTCAAGGTACAGGGGTAGTATGACTCATGGAGGAGGCTCAAAAAAAAAGAGAAGGGGCGCTGGCAATAGGGGTGGAAAAGGAATGGCTGGCAGCGGTAAAAGAGGAGATAGCAAAAAACCTTCTTTGTGGAAACAAAAGTATTTTGGAAAATACGGATTTACCAGTAAAAATACAGGAAAGATTAATGCAACAAATATAGATTATTTGGAAGAAAATTTGTTAAAACTACCACAAGATGTTGTTAGTAAAGAAAATGAATTTTTTTCTGTTGATTTGAAAAAACTTGGATTTAATAAGCTTTTAAGCAAAGGAAAGGTGATAAATAAATATAAAATAAGAGTCACTTATGCTTCCAAGAAAGCAATTGAAAAGATAAAAAACAGTGGTGGAGAAGTTATTTTATTAAAATAGGACTTTATACTAAAATGTCTATTTGGAATACAATTTTAAATAATCTGCCTGAAGTTGAAGGTCCATCTCAAAAGTTTTTATCATTTAAGGAAAAATTGAAATGGACTTTAGTCGTTTTGGTTATTTTTTTTGTTCTTGGTGTAATGCCTTTGTTTGGGCTGGGTATCAATCAATTAGAAAGATTTCAATTTTTTTCTGTTATTTTGGGTGCAGAGTTTGGTTCAATAATCAGCTTGGGCATAGGGCCCATAGTTACTGCATCTATTGTTTTGCAATTGCTTAATGGATCTGGAATTTTAAAGCTTGACCTCACAAAACCTGAAGGAAAAAAGACATTCCAGGGATTACAAAAATTAATGGCAATATTTTTTATAATATTTGAGTCAGCTGTTTTTGTTTTAATGGGAGGGTTATCTCCAGGCGCCGCATTTATTGGGACGCCAATTTATGCACAACTCCAGTTAATTCTTATTTTCCAGCTTTTTTTAGGTGGAATAATGGTATTATTTATGGACGAAGTTGTAAGCAAATGGGGTTTTGGCTCTGGCATAAGTTTGTTCATAGCTGCCGGAGTCAGTAAGGGCATTTTTGTGCAAGCCTTTAACTGGCTTCCCGGCCCTAGTGGAATTGCTGGATTGACATATTCATCTGGAGCAGTTCCGGCATTATTCCAGAGCTTAACAGCCGGAGATCCTACTACTGCTGGGCTTATGTTTGCAGCATTACTTTTCACAGCTATAATCTTTGTTATGGTAGTTTACGCACAAGCGATGAAAGTTGAGATACCCTTATCTTTTGGTATGGTTAGAGGTCATGGTGTCAGATGGCCTTTATCTTTTTTTTATACTAGCGTTATACCTGTTATATTGGTAAGTGCGCTTATTGCAAATTTTCAGTTGCTAGGAAGCTTTCTTGATAATAGGGGAATACCTTTATTAGGCACTTTCACAAGTACAGGGCAGCCCAGCAGTGGATTTGTCTTTTGGGTACAACCAATAAACTTAGTGAAAACAATTATTCAACAAAATACTATTTTTGTTGGTGCCACGCCATATCTACAGGCTCTTTTTTATGTATTATTTCTTATGGTTGGTGCTATGATATTCAGCATGTTCTGGGTGCAAACAGCTGGAATGGATGCCAGAAGCCAGGCAAAGCAGATGATGTCATCTGGATTGCAAATTCCAGGTTTTAGGAGAGATGAGAGGGTTCTTGAAACGCTGCTCAATAGATATATTTGGCCTCTAACTATAATGGGAGGTTTGGCTGTTGGATTTCTAGCGGGTTTTGCTGACATAACAGGAACCTTAAGCAGCGGTACCGGTATTTTACTAGCGGTGATGATTGTATACAAGCTCTATGAGGAGATCTCCAAGCAACATATGATGGACATGAATCCTATGATGAGAAAGTTTATGGGTGGTGGATAGATGGTTTTTGAGAATTTGCTGGATCCTATTTTTTCACCTTTGCTTAATTTACCTAGTTTGTTGACTATTCTTTTGCTTTCTTTTTTGATTTCTTTGGTAATAACCTTAATCACAAAATATGCTACAGATCAAGACCTTATGAAACGGCTAAAGGACGAAATGAAGGAGTTGCAAGCAGAAATTAAGGAATTAAAGAAAGATCCGGAAAAGGCTATGCAAGTGCAGAAACAGGTTATGCAGACAAATATGAAATATATGAAACAGTCTTTTAAAAGCATGTTCTATACATTCATCCCAATAATAATTATTTTCAGTTGGATGACTGCAAATCTTGCTTATGATTCGATATTACCTGGACAGGATTTTACAACTAGTGTTGTTTTTCAAGAAAATGCCAAGGGGGCAATAGAATTAAGTGTCCCGGGGGGTATTATAATAGATGGGGGTGCAAGGAAAGAAGTTAAAGATAGTTCTGTTAAGTGGATTTTAAATGGAAAAGAAGGAGAATATCTTCTTGAGTATATTTTTGATGGGAAAAAATACACTAAAGAGGTTTTGATCACAGAAAAAAATAAGTATAAAGAGCCTGTAAAGAGAATAAAAGGAGATATTGTAAAATCGATAGAAATTGAGCATAAACAAAAAAAGATTCTTAACCTATTTGGGTGGAAAATTGGATGGCTGGGAAGTTATATAATATTTTCAATAATTTTCAGCATAGGTGTAAGAAAGGTAATTAAGGTTTATTAGCGGACTTAGCCCTTTTATTTAATCTCACCCCCCTGTATCAGAATTTTTATGTATTTATTGATCATTTAAAGATTTTTATACCCATAGACAAAATTTTTTAGACGATTGTATTGTTTGCTATAATAAAAACCTTTATAAACGGATTTTATTTCCTATAAAAAATGCCGGAACCCTACAAAAGATCAAGAAGTTTGAGAAGACTGCAGGTAAAAGTCTCTGGTGGAAGGACTGCCCTGCATTATAAGAAAAGAAAACCTGGAAAGGCAAAGTGCAGTAATTGTGAAACTTTGCTTAAAAGTGTTCCTAGGGAGAGGCCTCTTAAAATGCATAAACTGCCAAAAACGAAGAAAAGGCCTGAAAGACCTTATGGGGGCAATTTGTGCAGCAAATGTATGAGGTCATTAATTATAGAAAAAGCGAGATTGCAATAAAAAACAATAAATTAAAATTCAATAATAAAAATTAAAAATAATAATTAATTGAAAGATAAAACGATGAAATCTCTGGGGTTGATGGTGACACAGCCTAATGGGGAGATTGGAGGGAAAAATGATTGAAATTGGAAGATTATGTTTAAAGATTGCTGGCAGGGATGCAGGCTTAAAATGTATAATTGTTGATGTTCTAGATGATAAATTTGTTTTGATAGATGGTGAAACAAGAAGAAGAAAATGTAATATTCTGCATCTTGAGCCATTAAAAGATACAATCAAAATAAAGAAAAAGGCTTCTCATGAAGATGTGAAGAAAGAATTTGAGAAATTGGGATTAAAATCTAGAGAGACAAAGCCAAAACAAAAAACAGAAAAGCCTAGGAAAAAGAGAAAAACATCTGAGCAGTTAAGAACCCAGAAAGAAGAGAAGAAGAAATTAATGGATATTTTTAAGAAAAAGAAAGAAGATACAACAGGAAGTAAAGTTAAAGAAAAAGAAAGGTCCGGTCTTGAAGAAAAAGCAGGTTTGGTGGAAGAGAAAAAGGAAGCTAAAATAAAAGGCAATAGGCCTAAAAAAGGCAAAAAGAAAGATTCCGAGAAAGAGACAAAACCTGCTAAGGAGCAATAATTAAAATTTATTTTTGATAATTTCATATATAGTAAAGGACACAAGTTTTTGGATATAAATATGCCCTTTACTTATTACGAACAGACGCCTATTGTATGGATATTTTTGTCTGTGAGTATAACTCTGTCAGATTCAACTCAAAAACTGTTACTGGGACTTCTAATTCCCAGTTCTGCAGAACTCTTGGATTTATTTCTCCAATATAAGCTACTTTTTTTCCATTTACAACAACTCTTCCAACCCTTCCTTCAATAAA
Source organism: Candidatus Woesearchaeota archaeon (assembly GCA_030751755.1). GTDB lineage: Archaea > Nanobdellota > Nanobdellia > Woesearchaeales > GW2011-AR4 > JACPJP01. The sequence continues at coordinate 4,886 of JASMFO010000053.1, read as the reverse complement.
AGAATTATGCTCTGCATCAGTAATTTCATATTTTAAGTTTAAACTCCTAAATAAGTAATCAAGAATTTGCCTTATTTCTGTGTAGTCCGTCTTTTCAGAAGCTATAGCAACTCCAAGCCTTTCATTTTCCTCAATATTTGTTTCAAATTTATCATTTTTCTTAAATATTGTTCCAACTGCAAACATTTTTTGAGGGTATTCGTGATGTTTGTTGTTGCTTAAGACTTCCATTAAAGACGGCAAAATCCAGGCTCTCAAGACGTTATAATCTGAGGATATTGAATTGGCAAGCTCTATTGAGGATATTTCTGCATTCATCTTTTTGCATTGAACTTCTTTATTTGTAAGATTATAAGTTTGGGTCTCTATCAAATCTAAGCCCGTTAATAAGCTGGAGATTTTGCTTTTAAAAATTTCAAACTTGTCTTCCTGTGCAATCGTTGCTACTTTTGGAATCAAAGACTTAAAATTTTCAAATCCGTAGGCTATTGCAATGTCTTCTGCCAGGTCTGCCTGATGTATTATATCTGCCCTGTATGCTGGAATAAGAACTTTTTTGTTTCTATAATTATAACCCATCCTTTCAAATAATTTTTTAATTTTATCTTCTTTTAAATTTAAACCTAATAATTTATTTATGTAGCCGATATCCACTTTCATCTCTTCTGGGCTTAAATCCGGGGTGATATATTTTTTGTTTCCATATATTAGTTCCATAGAATTTATTTTGCCTCCCATTTCTGCTAATGTACAAACAATCATATTAAGGCATTTTTTAAGAACTCTAAAATCAAAGCCAGAACATTCTATGAAAATGTCTTTGGTTTTTTCGTTTATTTTCCCAGTATTGTGGGAATTTATTATTGGCGGCATTGATAGGACTTCGTTATTTGCATCTCTAAAAACTGGAAATTTTTTCATTCCCTCAAGCAAGTGGCCATAATCGCGGCCAGCAGGATGTTTCTCAAGAATGTCTAATGCATTTATTTCCTTATCAAATTCTAATGGCTGAAACACTATGTCTTTGGGATTTTGAGCAAGAAATTTTATTGGAGTTTTTATTTTTTCAAATGGATAAATTCCTATAGCTACTTTCTTCCTGTTTCTTCCATATGTAATGTGCAGTTTTTCTTGTATATCTATGACTTCTTTAATTTTTTCATCATCAAATTTCATGCCTTTTACTATAGCACAAGCCGTATATGGCCTTACATCTGCAACAGATCTATCAACTATCATCTTTTCGTTTGATTTTTCTATTTTATAATCTCTTAATCCAGTTTTGACGTTAATAAAAGAACTAAAAGCGCGGGCAAATCCCTGTACAGAAAGCATGTCAGGCCGGTTAGGAAATACCTCTACAATAATTTCTTTTTCATCAACACTTTCTAAATCTGTTCCAAGCATAGATATTCTGTCCTTTAGCTTCTCTATTGGCAGTTTTTTTCCAGCAAGCTTTTCAAAGACTTGTCTATTTATGTTTATTGTAGGCATTTTTTATTTCATCCAGATTTTCGTTTCTTTTAATTGTTTTAAGTCATTTCTATAAACATCCCGCACATCTTTAATTCCATAATATTCCATAATTGTCCTCTCCATGCCAAGGCCCCATGCCAAGACAGGAACTGCCTGGCCAAGCAGAGGCTTTACAACTTCTGGCCTAAAAATTCCTGAGCCCCCTAATTCCACCCATTGTTTTTTTACCGGGTGCCAAACATCTACCTCGGCAGATGGCTCTGTATAAGGAAAATGAGCTGGTCTTATCCTTACATCAGGAAATCCCATTTTCGCGAAGAATTCTTTTAGATAGCCTTTAAGGTTCATAAAGTTGGCATTCGGGTCTACAACAATGCCTTCTACTTGTATAAACTCAAATAAGGATTTCCAGGATAATGTTTCATTGCGGAAAACCTTTCCTACAGAGAAAAATTTTACAGGAAGATTTTCTTTTTTTAGTTTTGCTATTGTTTGTGCTGACAGGACCGTCGTATGAGTCCTTAACAGATTTTCTTTTGCTGCTGATTCTGACCATTCATATTGCCAACCTCTGCTTCCTGTAGTCCAGCCGTTTTCGTGGGTTGCTTTTACTCTTTTTGCCAGTTCTTTTGGCAATTTCCCATATTTTGGATCTTTAACGTAAAAAGTGTCCTGCATATCTCTGGCCGGATGGTCTTGCGGAACAAATAAGGCATCTAAATCCCAAAAAGAAGTTTGCACTAAATTACCCGTCATTTCCTTAAATCCCATATCAAGCCATATCCTTTTTATATATTGGACTGCTTGACTGACAAAATGCTGTCTTCCACCAGAAATATTAGGCACGTTAATTTTTACGTCGTAGCTCCTGAGTTTTTTATTTTTCCATTCTCCGGATTTAATTATTGATGGTGTAAGTCTATCAATAATGTTTTTTTCTTCTATTCCATGCTGAATTATTTTCTTTCCTATTTCTGTTGGTTCTGCATTTATTATTTTTATGATATTTATTTTTAGGATTTTGTTTCTTTTTTTTAGATTTTCAAATGTTAGTTTGTCTAAATCTTTAAGTTCAGAAGTGTTTATTGGAAATTTCTTTTTTAGGAATGTTTCTTCTGGGAATTCTTTTTTTAGAATGTTTTTTCCGATATCGGTTATAGAGACTATTGTTCCTCTTTCCTTGCCTATTTCTATTGCTCCTTTTGATTTTAGAATTCCGAGGCTTACACCCAGTTCTTCTTTGCTTAAATTTGTTTTATGCTTTATGTCATCCAAGGGGGTTTTATTGCTTATTGCCCGCAGAAATGTTTTTTCGGGCAGCTCTTTTTCCTTATATTTCAATCCATTTTCGTCAAGACTAATAGCCTCTTTTAATGTTTTGTTTACTCTGATAATTTTCTTGTTCTGCAGCCACTGCAAAGCCCTCATTACCTCGACTTTCTGCAGCTTTGTTTTTTCAGCTATTTTCTCGAAAGAACTTGTTTCCTTTAAGACAGGAAGCACTTTTCTTTCAAAAGTATGCAAGGTTGATATTATTTTTTCTATTTCCATATTTAACTAGAAAGTATTGTATTAATTTAAATATATTGTTGTTTTAAATGAAGTTAGAAATTGATTTATTTCTTCTTCAATTCTTTCTGCAACTTATTCCAATCATCTAAGAATTGTTTTATTCCTTTGTCTGTTAAAGGATGTTTAAACATCTGTCGGTATACTTTGTATGGTACTGTGGCTATGTCTGCACCCATCATGGCTACTTCCAGGACATGGTCTGTGGAACGGATGCTTGCTGCAAGAATCTGGCTCTTAAATCTATAATTGTCATAAATTTGCCTTATCTCTCTGATCAATTCCGTGCCTTTTTCTCCTATATCATCTAATCTCCCAAGGAAAGGGCTTGTTAGGTAAGTTCCTGCTTTTGCCGCCAATAAAGCTTGATTTGCTGAGAAAACCAAAGTTGTGTTAACCTTTATCCCAGATTTCGTTAATAGTCTGCAGGCCTTCATGCCTTCCGGCGTCATTGGTACTTTTATTACAATGTTTTTATGAATCTTTGCAAACTCTTTTCCTTCTTTGACCATGCCTTTTGCATCCAAAGAAACAGGTTCTGCGCTTATCGGACCGTTAACAATCTTCGTGATTTCCTTAAGCGTCTGGACATAATCACGTCCTTCTTTCATGATTAAAGTGGGGTTGGTTGTTACTCCGTCTAAAGGTATTATGTCGTTTGCTGTCTTTATGTCTTCTACTGAAGCTGTATCGAGGAAAATTTTCATTTTAGCATCACCATTAGTTTAGTTTCAATATTGATTATTTTATTTTTATAAATATTATTGAATTTTAATTTATTGTATATTTCGTTAATGAACTTATTTTTTCTTTTTTATCGTTGCTTTTACTTTCTCTGCAACGTGCTTTGCACTCAGACCATATTTATCATACAATTCGGCAGGTTTTCCTGATTCTCCATATTTATCTTCCATTCCAATCCTTTTCATTATGCATGGATAATTCTCAGATAAAACTTCTGCTACAGCGCCCCCTAGGCCTCCAATGATGTTATGGTCTTCTGCAGTTATGACGCAATTAGTTTTTTTTGCTAATCCTATGATTAATTTCTCATCAATGGGTTTTATTGTATGTACATTAACAACATAAACACCAATCTTTTCTTTTTTTAACATTTCTGCTGCTTTTAATGCTTCGTGAACTAATGTCCCTGTTGCAAAAATTACAGCATCTTTGCCTTTTCTTAATATCTCTCCTTTTCCAATTTCAAATCTGTAATTATTATCATGTATAATGGGTAAAGGGTTCCTTAATAATCTCATGTAACTCGACCCATTATAATTTACAAGAGCATGGACTGCTTTTTTTGTTTCTATGTAATCGCATGGTTGAATTACAATCATGTTTGGCAATGTCCTGTAGATGGATATATCCTCAATAGCTTGTGCGCTTTTGCCGTCTTCTCCTGTATGTATTCCTGCATGGCTGCCTGCGAGCTTTACATTTAATTTATTTCTCGATACAATATTTCTTACAAACTCAAATGCCCTTTCTGAAAAAATAGCGAATGTACTTGCATAAGGTATTTTTCCGGAGACTGCAAGACCTGCTGCAATGCCTATCATATCCTGTTCTGCAATACCTGCAGTAAAATACCTTTCTGGAAATTCTTTTCCAAAACTTTCTGCTTTAGTGCTGTCTCCTAAATCTGCATCTACAACAACAACATCTGGGTTAGACTTGCCTAATTCCACTAAAGCTGATCCGTAGCCTTCTCTTGTTGCTTTTTCCTCAGTCATTTTTACTCAGTTCTTCCATTGCTTTTTCGAATTGCTCATCGTCTGGAGCTTTGCCATGGAATTTATGATTCATTTCCATAAAAGATACTCCTTTTCCCTTTA
>JASMFO010000052.1 GCA_030751755.1 Candidatus Woesearchaeota archaeon | reverse complement strand
ACCTACCCCCCTTTTTTTATTAAAAGGGGACAAATGAATTGATACTACTATTAATATGTTACGTTTTTTTACCCCACGACAGTACTTTCATCTGTTATTAGGGATATTTAATTTTAACTATACAGTAAAAAATATTATAATAGAACTTGTATATAAAGTTTTTGAAAAATATTTTATTTTAGTTATAGATTAACATTAGAAAACTTTAAATACAAATTAACCCAGAGGTTTATTATGGCGGGCGTATTAAGTAGTAGTTCAACTAGTATTTGGGAACCGTTTTCCATATTAATTGGTTTTGTATCTTTACTTTCATCTATCTTTTTCTTTTTATATAAATATGAAATTATAGATATTGGTGCGATTATAATTACAGACGAGTTTTTCTTAGTTTACTTTCCTACATTAATACTTGTCTCAGGAATAATGCATTTGCTATCGACAATAGGTGTCTTTGGTATGGGTGGAAAATAATAGTATATCTTCAGAGTTTCCTCTTCCTATCTTATTTTATTCTTTCTTTTTGCAGTTTTTTAACAACATCCGGGTCTGCCAGAGTTGTTGTGCTGCCTATGTCTTTGTTTCCTTCTGCTATTGCTTTTAGAATCCTGCGCATAATTTTCCCGCTCCTGGTTTTTGGCAGGTCATCAGCAAACTGCAATTTTTCTGGTTTGGCAATATGCCCCATATTATTTGCAACATGAGAAATTATATCTTTTTTTAAATCGCCTGTTGCTTTAACTCCTTTTTTTAGAACAACAAAAGCATATATTGCTTGGCCTTTTATTTTGTCTGGAATAGGGACCACCGCTGCTTCGGCTACAGGTTTATAACTTACAATATGACTTTCAACCTCTGCTGAGCCTATCCTATGACCGGCAACCTTGATCACATCATCTAATCTTCCCAATATCCAGAAATAGCCGTCTTTGTCTTTTCTTGCGCTGTCTCCTGCTAGGTAAATATTCTTAAATTTGCTAAAGTATGTTTCCTCATACCTCTTAGGGTTGCGCCAAACAGTTCTCAGCATTCCTGGCCAAGGTTTTCTTATTACCAAATAGCCTCCTTCATCAATATTTGTTTTAGAACCATCTTCTCTAACAACATCCGGAACAATGCCTGGAAAGGGCAAAGTTGCAGAGCCCGGCTTTAATGGTGTAGCTCCTGGCAAGGGGGTGATTAAGATTCCTCCTGTTTCTGTCTGCCACCATGTATCAACAATAGGACATTTTTTATTTCCTATAATATTGTAGTACCACATCCATGCCTCCGGATTTATTGATTCTCCAACAGTTCCCAGTAACCTTAAGCTTTTGATGTTACAAGATTTGGGCCATTTATCTCCATGTTTCATCAATGCCCTTATTGCTGTGGGCGCTGTATAAAAAATTGAAATTTTATGCTTTTCAACTATTCTCCAGAACCTGTCTGGGTTGGGGTACATAGGACTGCCTTCATACATTAAGGATGTTGCTCCGTTCGCTAAAGGGCCATAGATTATGTAGCTATGGCCTGTAATCCAGCCTATGTCTGCAGTGCACCAGTAAACATCATTGTCTTTTATATCAAAAATCCATTTAAATGTTTGATAAACATAAAGAAGATAGCCAGCTTGTGTATGTAGGACTCCTTTAGGCTTTCCTGTTGTTCCCGAGGTATATAAAATAAACAACGGATCTTCAGAATCCATTTCTTCTGCACCACATTCATCTTTTGTTGTTTTTGACATTTCTTCATGCCACCAGACATCCGTATTTTTTCTCATAGTAATTTTGTTTTTGCATCTTTGCACAACAATGACTTTTTTTACTGAATGACAATCTTCAATTGTCTTGTCAACATTCTGCTTCAATGGAATAATTTTTCCATTTCTAAAACTGCCATCAGATGTTATGACCAATTTAGCTCCGCAATCCTGAATCCTGTCTTTTAGTGATTCTGAACTGAAACCACCAAAAACAATGGAATGTATCAAACCAATTCTTGCACAGGATAGCATTGCTATTGCAAGTTCAGGAATCATTGGCAGATATAAGCAAACCCTATCTCCTTTCTTCAGATTATAATTCTTAAGAACATTAGAAAATTTTGAAACCTCTTTAAGCAATTGAGAATAAGTATAAGTTTTTGTTTGCCCGTCTTCTGCCTCCCATATTAATGCAATTTTGTTGCTTTTTCCTTCTGCTATATTTTTATCAAGACAGTTATAGCAGACATTTATTTTGCCATGTTCAAACCATTTATAATTGTCATTATTCTTTCTTAAAACCTTTTTCCATTTCTTGAACCAATGTAAGTTGGTAGCTTTTTCTGCCCAGAATTTTTCAGGATCTCTTATAGATTTTTCATAAATTTTTTTGTATTCCTGCAAACTTTTTATATGGGCATTTTTGCTGAATTCCTTAGAAGGCTTGAAAACTCTTTTTTCTTTCAGAACTGAATTAAAATCTTCTGGCATGATGCCTCCTTTTATTTGACAATAATTTTAATTTTTATTATTAATCGTTGTTTTGTTGTTTATTGATTTATTATTGTGTTATTTTTCGTGGTTTTTTAAGTTTTTTGTCAATAATTCAATTTAAATCTTAAAATGGCTGCAATTCCCCCAAGGCCATCTAGTTTTTTTCCTGCTTCGTGCTCTGAGCTTATTATTAATATATCCCCTTTTGTGCTATCTACTGTCCTCATAGTTTCCTCAATCTCTTCATATTTATTTTCATTTCTTCTTTTTTGTATAAAGCTGTCTGTTATTAATAATTTTTTGACAGCTCCCGACATAGCGGCATTTTTTGTTTCTTTTAATCCGTAAGATGCTAAATTATTTTTTGATATTTCTTCAAAAAGCTCTTCAATATACTTAAACTCCTTAGCAATTCTATCTTGCTTTAATGCATTTTCTGTTTCTGGTCTCTTGATAACCTCGTTAATTGCGTTTTCATCGGCAGAAGAGCATGTTGCTAAGATTATCTTATTTTTCATATTTTCATCCATAATTTCCTTCATTAATTCCTCCTTCCAAAAAGCAGGACTTGCAATAATTATTTTACTCAGGTTATATCTTTCATCATACCCTTCCAATTGTTTTAGAATTTCTTTGTAAAAATTAGTTTCTTTTTGCTTAATATCTGCTTTTTTTGCTACTGTTCCTTTAATGCTTGTAAGCAGTTGATAGCCGTATTTTTTCATCAATGCGAAATACGCTTCCTCTCGGTCATGCACACAGATCAATATTTTTGCAGATGCTTCTTTACTTGCTTCCTTTAACTTGTCAATTTGAAATTTAAGCCATTTTTGTTTTAGTATTGTTATGATTGAGTTTTCTTCGATGTTAAATGTGTGGTGGGAACCTAAAGGAACATCTTCTGGACCTTCTTTTACTGTTCCGGAGATTCTTAAAACATTTGATGTTTTGCTAAACTCAACTTTTTCAATTTGTATTAGGAGAAAAACTGATTTTTTTGCTATTTTTTGCTTTCTTTGCGTTTCTTGACCAATTTTTATCTTCCTAAGAGTTTTTCCTTTAACAAGGTCATTTTTTTCTATTATCTGGTTTAAGTACCATAAATCATCTAGATTCTCAATTTTTACTTTAACCGTGTTTTTTTTAAGGTCGGAGTGTATAAGTTTCATTTTTAGTTTGTTATAATCAAAACATTTAAACGATGAACTTGAAGATTTCGAGTTTAAATGTCAGAAAATCTTTAGATTTTCGATACATTTAAATATTATGCTTTTCATTTTTTACACCCAAGTAGAAAAAGTTATAAAAGGTGATAATTTTTGAGAAAGGCCCAGGGAGGTGTTAATACTGCAGTTTTAGTGGCTGTGATATCAGGTTTAATTATCTTATATATACTGTTTCTTCCGGAATCGGAGAGAGAGGCATTGCTTGAGAATAAGGAGATAAAAAAGACTACTGGAAGTAGTAGTGCTGATGAGGAAAATGGTGATGTGTTATTAAGAGAATTTCCTGGAAGGATTGATACTGTCGAAGGCGTATTAGACAAAACAATTCCTAATATCTTTTTATTTGAGAAAACAAGTGCAAAAGAGCTTGAAGGAATAAATCCTTTTATAGTGAGGAATGGATGGTTTGATAAAAAAGAAAGAACTGTTAGTTTTGGTATAGATGATTTGGAAAATACAGATAATGTAATACTGTCTTTTGCAGCAAAGAAGCATGAAGGCATATTAACAATAAAACTAAATAATGAGATTGTTTATGAGAATGATGTAGAAACCGAAACTGTTGCACCCATAAGATTGAATAGAAATTTGCTTAGGAGCACAAATACTTTTGAATTCAGTGTTTCTTCTGTTGGATTTGGGTTCTGGAAAACAAACGAATACAGCTTTGATGAAGTAAAGATTATAGGAGATATAACTGACAGAAGCAAGCAGGAAAGTAAGAATGTTTTTACACTGACTGGAACAGAGCTATCTAACATCGAGAGCGCTAATTTAAGGTTTGTTCCTTATTGCCGTGATGTAGCTACTGTGGGAGTATTAGAAGTTTCTATGAACAGCAGAGAATTATTTTCAGCCGTCCCTGTTTGCGAGGACCCTTACAGGCAGCCAATACCCCTGGGGGTTTTAAATTCTGGGGAGAATAAAATAATATTCAAGACGAATAAGGGAAGCTATAGTGTGGAGCAAATAAAAGTTAAGTTTGTTGAAAAAGAGTTGAGAACAAGCATATATTATTTTGAAGTGAATCAAAGCACCATAGACGATATTGAAGAGGAAGATATAGATGTTGTTTTGACAATTGAATTTGTTGATGATGAAAAAAATAAAAGGGCTGATTTGAACATTAATGACAGGTTGACTTCAATAGACCAGGAAGAAAGAATTTATACAAGAACGCTTAATGATGATGAAGATCCTAATTTCATTGAAGAAGGAAATAACTTTATTGAGGTAAGGCCAAGGACAATGCTTGACATTGTTGAGATCAAAGTTGAAGTAGAGGAAATATAATTATCAATAAAGAGGTGGGTTGGAAAGAATTCTGTAAGATTTTAGTTAGGTAAAAG
>JASMFO010000051.1 GCA_030751755.1 Candidatus Woesearchaeota archaeon | reverse complement strand
GTGTACAAATTATGCAGGAAAGTCCCAAAAGGCAAGGTTACAACATACAAGGCTTTGGCTAAAAAACTTGGAAGTAAAGCATACAGAGCTGTAGGCACTGCTATGAATAAAAATCCTTATGGAATACTAAGATGCAAAGGCAAGAATATGGTTCCATGCCACAGGGTTGTAGGCAGCAATGGTCATTTAGTAGGTTTTGCCCATGGATTAAAAAAGAAAGCAGAGCTATTAAAAAAAGAGGGCATCAGAATAAAAAACAACAGAATAGAAGATTTTGATAAGGTTTTAGCCAATTTATAAGCAAAAAAGGTTGTATAATATAAATCTAACAGAAATTATCTTTTCATTCCTAGTACTTTAAGAGGATTTCTGTCATATCCCTGCTTCTTGTAGAATTCAAAATCTCTGGAGTTTCCTAAACGTTGTAATGAAGTTGGTTGTGGTTCTTGAAACCCGGGCCCTTTTTCTGCATCATATTGGCCTTTAATTTTTCTCCATTCAAGCCAGCTTTCCGGACCAATGGCAAGCTGGGGGAACTTTTGTATTAACGAACGGGACATTGGCGCGTAACTCATCATATCTAATGGCCAGTATGAAGAATGATCAAGTCCAATCTTATGACCTAATTCATGAGCTGCTGTTTCTCTGAGTGCATTATCTCCGTTTGATTTCTTGCCCTCACTTTTTTTATCTATCAGAGCGTATGAAGTTCCAATGCTTATTTCCCCATGGTTATAAGCAATTCCTACTGCATCACCGTCTTTAAAATCAGCTATTATTATTCCAACATCTGCTACAGGAGATGGTTTATTGCTCGAAGTATTTGGAGTCATATGAACATTTTCGTATCCGATTAAATTTGATAAATGAAGTTCCAATTCAGGAACTAATTCATAAATCGAATTATCTCCCATTTTTATATGACTTTCCGAAGGCCTGTCTAAAATTGAGGTGTTCTTAATGAATTCTTCAAACTCGTTAGCATAATTTATTACGCGTTTCGGGACTTTATTATCTGAAATTTCTTCTTCAGTATAATGTTTTCTTATCCACTTGTTCATTTCTTCCTGAGGATTTATGTCTCTATAACTTACTAATTCGACATCAATTCCTAATCTAGAAAATGATTTATCCAAGTAATCTTCAAGACCTTCTTTATAACTGGTTGTATCTTCAGGACCAAAATTAATATTATAAACAGCTACTTTCAATTCTCCTGTTTTAGCTGCCTGTTCAGCAGGATTATTATCATATTTAGAAGCCTCTACACGATGCTGAAGCTTGTGCTGGTCTGCTGTGTACAGACGGGCGGTATTTGCAGCTGTATCGACTATTACAGGCGAAAGAAATATCAACGCTGATGCTGCGTATCTGGATGCTTTATACAGTGTCTTATGGTTCTTTCCCCAATTTGGAGTTTGTTTTATTACAGAGGAACCAGTACCAGGTATTTTGATTTTCTTATCTCTTGGTACAAATGGGATTACTGAAAGTCCATGAGCAAACGTTTGTACCCATATTTTTTTAATTACTTGTTCAATCCCCATTTTATCACTACTTATTAGTAGCTATAAGTGTATATAAATGTTTCGGTTTTTAAGTCGTTTAAGAAACATCCTAGAATATCAGAGCATTAACAAAATAATTGTTTTCATTTATGGATTTCCAGTAATCTCTACTAAAATTCTTTCGATTTGACCCAAAATTGAGTCTGCATCTACACCATAAGTAGCAGCTTTTTTAGCTATTTGTTTTGCATCATTTAATTCTTCAATTGCAAAACCAATGTTCCTTGTCTGGATTTAAAATAAAATCGTTGTTTTGTGTAAATTTTTCCCATGCTTTTTTCAATTCTTTTGGTTCCATATTATAAGCCCATTACATTCTTTGCTTCTTCCTTGTCAATCTCAACATATGCATTTTTTGCCTGACATGTAGGACATATTTCAGGATCTGCTACTTCATAATGTATATCGTTGCATACATTGCATCTCCAGAATTTTTTATCAGCTATTTTACTCCTCCTATGAGAAGGGATTTCCAAATGCAGTAATTGCAAGTATTGCATGTAAAGCTACAGATATGATAAAAAACCACCAGTAATAGCTATGGTATTTGTAAAATGCAAGATAAAATTTTGATGCAGCTAATTTTTTTGGATTTATGCCCATAATGCACCTGCATGAAAAGAGAACTAAAAACAAGCCGATAATGTTTGCATAGCCCAATAAATATGTTGCTTTTGCAATTAAAAGTTCTGTGGCCATCCTAATACTATTTTTATTATTATATTAAATACTTTTGTTTATGTGTTAAAGAATATTATTCCTCGTATTTCAAAACAGGTTTTCTGGCAGCAAGGACTGTATCCAAGCGTTTAACTGGAGTTGTAGAAGGAGCGTTTCTCAAAAGTTCTGGGTTCTCAGAAGCTTCTTTTCTAATTTTAACCATTACATCTGCAAATTCGTCCATGGTTTGCTTTGATTCTGTCTCTGTTGGCTCTATCATTATTGAGCCATGCACAATCAATGGAAAATAGATTGTTGGTGCATGATACCCATAATCAAGCAAACGCTTTGCAATATCTATTGTTGTTATATGGTTTGGCATTCCTTTATCAGATAATACAAATTCATGCTTGCAAACAGTATCATAAGGAAGATCGAAATGCTTTTTTAATTTTGACATGAGGTAATTTGCATTCAAAACAGCATTTTTTGCCACTTCAGGCAGGCCTTCTCTGCCTAGAGATTTAACATAAGTATAGGCTTTTACCAATACACTAAAGTTTCCATAGAAAGCTCTTACCTGGCCAATAGAATTTTTTAGATTATAATTTAAACAATAATTATCCTTGTTTTTGTCAATCAATGGAACAGGAAGAAAATCATCTAAATGCTTAACAACGCCTACAGGGCCAGATCCTGGGCCTCCAATGCCATGGGGTGCAGAAAATGTCTTATGCAGATTTAGATGAACTATATCAAAACCCATGTCTGCAATCTTTACAACACCAACAACAGCATTTGCATTAGCCCCATCACAATAAAATAATGAACCATTATCATGAAGTATTTTTGCTATCTCTAAAATGTTTTTGTCGGATAACCCCAAAGTATTTGGATTTGTAAGCATTAATCCTGCTACATCTTTGTCCATATGCTTCCTTAAATCCTCTAAATCAACACATCCCCCATCATTTGATTTTATTTGTATGGTTTCAAATTCGCATAATGCTGCTGATGCCGGATTTGTGCCGTGAGCAGAATCAGGAATCAGAATTTTAGTGCGATTTTCGTTTTTTAATTCAAAGTATTTTTTGATAATCATTACTCCAACTAATTCTCCATGAGACCCGGCTGCAGGTTGCAATGTAAAGCGTGACATGCCTGTAATTTCACATAAATCTTTTTCCAGATTATACATTAATTGTAAGGCTCCCTGGTTTAGGCTTTCAGGAGCTAATGGGTGTATTGAGGTAAAGCCTGGAAGTCTTGATATATCCTCATTTATTTTTGGATTATACTTCATTGTGCAACTTCCCAGAGGATAAAAGCCGTTGTCAACTCCAAAATTTTTTTTAGACGACTCAGTATAATGTCTCATGACATCAATCTCAGATAATTCTGGAAGGCTTAATTCATTCCTTAACATATTTGTTGGAATTAAATCTGTTTTTTCAGGAACATCTAGCTTTGGTAATTCAACAGCTTTTCTCCCAGCAGATGATTTTTCAAAGATTAGTTTCATTTTTATTCCTTCATTAATTCAACTAGCGTATCAATATCTCCTTTGGAATGCATTTCAGTAACACAAATTAATAAATGATTTTTAAGCTCAGGATAATATTTTCCTAAATCCAACCCAGGAACAATATTGTTTTCCTGCATCTTTGAGATTGATTTTTCAGAATCATTGCATTTTATCACAAATTCATTAAAGAATAATGATGAAAATGCTGGTTCAAAACCATCAAGATGCTTGATTTTTTCATAAGCATAATGGGATTTCTGAAGGTTAAGGTTTGCAAGGTTTTTTAGCTGTTTGCCAAGCATTGAAAGGTAAACAGTAGCAGCTAAAGCCATCAGTGCCGAGTTAGTGCATATATTTGAGGTTGCTTTTTCCCTTCTAATATGCTGTTCGCGGGTTTGTAGTGTAAGTATAAACCCTTTTTTTCCGTCAGTATCCGCTGTCTGTCCAACTAATCTTCCTGGCATCTTTCTCATATGCTCTTTTTTGACAGCCATGAATCCTGAAGCAGGGCCTCCAAAGCTTAATGGAATGCCAAAAGACTGTATGTCTCCAACAACAATGTCTGCATTACCGGGCTCTAATACTCCTAGAGAAACAGCTTCAACAACACAAGCTACAAGCAATGCTTTTTTTTCTCTTGCAAACTTTTCAATCTCATCAATATCTTCTATGCAGCCAAAGAAATTTGGATTTTGGACTAAAACAGCTGCAGTATTATCATCAATCTCATTTTTTAAGTTTTCAATATCAACAGTTCCATTATTATAATTAATCTCGACACAATCAATATTATGCATGCTACAGTATGTTTCCACAACTTTTCTATACTCGGGATGTATTGTTTTTGGAATAATGATTTTATTTTTGCCAGTAATGCTATGGGCCATAAATGCAGCTTCTGCCAGTGCTGTTGAACCGTCATACATTGATGCGTTTGCAACATCCATCCCTGTAAGCTTGCAGATATATGTCTGGAATTCAAAAATTGACTGTAAAGCGCCCTGACTTATCTCTGGCTGGTAGGGAGTGTATGCAGTATAGAATTCTGAACGGGAAATGATATGATTAACAACAGAAGGTATAAAATGATTATAGCAGCCGGCTCCCAAGAAATTTTTCATTAATTTATTTTTTTGTGCGATAGCTTCAATTTTTTTTCTTACATCAATTTCAGACAATCTATTTGATATTTTTAAAGGCTCCTTAAGAATTAATTTTTCATCTATATCTTTGAAAAGATCTAAAGTATCATTTACTCCAACTTCCTGGAGCATTTCTTTTTTCTCTGCTTCGGTATTTGGGATATAGTCCATTATTCCCCTTTTGCTATTTTTTCATATTCTTCAGATGACATCAGATTATCAAGTTCATTTTTATCTGTAATTTTTATCTTGAATATCCATCCATTGTCATAAGGCTCTTTATTTACAAATTCGGGATGTTCTGCAAGTTGTTGATTTACTTCGGCTATTTCCCCGGAAACTGGTGCAAATATATCAGAAACAGACTTGACAGATTCTATAGTTGCTGCTGTTTTAAATCGTTCAACTTTTTTTCCTATTTTCGGAAGCTCTACAAAA
>JASMFO010000050.1 GCA_030751755.1 Candidatus Woesearchaeota archaeon | reverse complement strand
GCAGTTTGAAAAATTCTCATTACTTGTACATTTACTAAAGAAAGAAAAGAAAGACTTAGCAATTGTTTTTTGCTCTGCAAGATCCACTGTAGAGATGGTTACAAAGAATTTAAGGGATAATGGAATAAAAGCAGATATGATTCATGGGAAACTAACCCAGAATCGAAGATTAAAGGTAATTGAAAACTTCCACAAAGGAAGGCCAAATATTCTTGTAGCATCTGCAGTTGCAGCCAGAGGTTTAGACATCAAAGATGTAAGCCACATATTCAACTATGATTTATCACAAGACGCACAAGAGTATGTGCACAGGGTTGGAAGAACTGCAAGAGCTGGAAAACAAGGAAAAGCAATTACATTATTGAGTGAAAGAGACCATGACGTATTTAGGGAAATACTAAACAGATATCCTGTCAAGGTTGAACAGATTCCTTTAGAGAATTTTGAAAGATTAAGGTTTAATTCCGGAAGAAGGTTTGGAGGCGGAGGAAGTTTTAGAGGTGGTGGAAGACCTGGAGGAAAGTTTGGAAACAGAGGGCCTTCAAGAGGTGACCAGGAGAATAGATCAAGATATGGTGAAAGAAGTTCTGACAGGCCAAGGTCCGGATTTCATGGAAGGCCAAGGGCACCTGAGCACAGGCCAAGGTCACCCGGAGGTAGAAGAAGTTCATCCAGAGGAAGATCATTTGGACATAGTTCACCTGGAAGACCTAAATTTCCCAGAAGGCGTTATTAGAATTGAAGCAAAGTAGGAGAATATATTGAATTCTTTCACTTGATACTAAGACTGGTTTATTTATCGTAAAAACTGGCATGACTCCCCACCATGTATTGGTGGAAATAGATAATCTGGCTTCAAATATGCCGGAGATATAATTATTCTTTAAAATACTCATAACTTAATTATCCTATTAGGTTAATGCCATCAAAAATGAATTTTATGCTTACTATGGCTATTGTATACAAAACAACTTTCTTGAAGGCTTTTTGGGGTATTTTATCCACTATTCTCTTTCCGGTATAAGATGCTGCTATTGCTATGATGAATAATGCGGGTAAATAAAAGAAAAACTGCTGGCTTAAGAAATTGTTTGTTAAGTATACAGGAATTCTTGTGATGTCTATGGCTAATGCAATTGCGGCTGCAGTAGCTATGTATATTCTTTTTTCCAGATTGAATCCTGTGAGAAATGCACCCCTTATTGCTCCTCCTACCCCTATAAGTCCGGCTAACAGTCCTGATAAACTGCCTCCAATAAATGCACTTTTTTGTGTTCCAGAAAATTTTAGATTTGGCTTTAAGATAAAAGTTATTGAGAATATCAACAAAAATATTCCTAAGATAAGCTTCAAAATATCCTGGGGAAGGTAAATGATAAACAAAGATCCAATTAAAGCAAAGATTACACTTGGCACACCAAACAATAAAATTAATCTCTTGTTTAAATCATGCCTAAAAAAGGCAATTTTTCCCAGGTTCCCGAAAATATGGTAGAATGCTACAAGAGTCAATGCCGTCTTAAAATCCATAAAGAACAATGAAACTGGCAGTAAGATAGTTGATGATCCAAATCCGGCTACAGTCCCAATAACTCCTGCTACAAATGCAAGGACAAAAAACAGTATTTCTACCATAATCAATAAAAATATAATTCTTTTTAAAAAATGTTTTGGTTTTTTATGCGCCAGAAATCATTCTTTAAAATGCTCATAACCATAACTTAATTTCTTATTTTTGCCTTTGTGATGTAAATAAATTCCTTTGTTTTTTGGCAATATCTCTCCAACCACCAGGCATTTTATCCCTTTTAACTTTTTTAATTGAGTGTCATTAATTGTAAAAACCAGCTCAAAATCCTCTCCGCCATATAAAGCGTAATCATAAGGATTTTTCTTAACTTTTTTTGCATCAATAACTATATTTTTATTCAATGGAATCAAATCCTTGTAGATTATTGCTCCGACTTTGCTTGAATTGCAGATATTAAGGACTTCTGAAGCAAGACCGTCAGAAACATCTTCCATTGCGTTTACAAATCCTATAAGCTTTCTTCCAATATCTAATTTACATTTAGGATTCAAATAATAATTAATTGATGCACCTTTTTTTCCATTTCTTAATAACTGCAAGCCTGCTCTTGAGCTTCCTAAATTTCCAGTTACAGCAATTAAATCACCAACTTTTGCATTGCTTCTTAAACATAAATTTTTCTTCTCAACCAAACCGATCAGGGTTATAGTAATAGAAATCTCTTTTCCGTGGGTTATATTTCCTCCAATAATGCTTATTTTATATTTTTTTGATGTTTTGTTAATTCCATTGTATAATGTATCAATAAAATTAATATTAGTGTTTTTTGGTAGTGTAAGGGAGATTAATGCATATTTTGGAAAACCGCCCATTGAAGCTATATCAGAAACATTGCTTTCAATTGCTTTATTGCCTATTTGCTCTGCAGTGAACCATTTTAGATTGAAATGGTCATCTTGCACTAAAGTATCTGTTGTTAATAATAAATGATGCTTTTTATCAAACTTAAGGACTGCAGTATCGTCCCCTACCCCTTTAACTATATCTTTAGTGAATAATTTTATATTTTTATTTATTTCTTTGATTAGTTCTATTTCTCCCAAATCGGAAATATTCATAGGAATAGCAAACTTTTTAACTCTTATATAGTTTTCTGTTTACATGCTAAAATATGATTTACATACACATACATTTTATTCTAAATGCAGCAATATGAAGCCGGAAATTCTGCTAAAGACAGCTAAGAAGCACAAGCTTAACGGAATAGCAGTTACTGACCATGGTACAATAAAGGGAGCTTTAAATGTAAAGAGATTAAATAAAGACAAAAACTTTGAGGTTATTGTAGGAGAGGAAGTTTCTACACAATATGGCGATGTTTTGGCCTATTACTTAAAAAAGCAAATAAAAACAACTGATTTTTTTAAGTTAGTTGAGGAAGTAAAGAAACAGAATGGTTTGGTAATTATACCGCATCCATTCAGAGCCACATTACTCCCAACATATAAATTTAAATTGCCCTTAGACAAAGTAAAAGACAAGATTGATGCTATAGAATGCTTTAATGCAAGAATGATTTTTTCACGAGACAATAAAAAAGCTGATAACCTAGCCAACAAGCTTAATATTGCAAAAACCGGAGGAAGTGACGCACATTTCAAGTTTGAGATTGCAACTGGTTATACCTTATTTGAGGGTGATTTAAGAAAAGCTTTTAAAAACAGAAAAACAAGAGTAGATGGTACAATAAGATATGGCGCTTTTGGAGGCCTATTAAGTTTTTTAAGAAAAAGGGTTTAATAGAAAAGAGGTTTATATGCCAAGCATAATATTGCAATGTTTGTACTTTATGTTACCTGCAGTATTTGCCAATATGGCACCAGTCATTGTGAAGAATAGATTCAATAATCTAGCGATTCCTCTTGATTTCAATAAAAAAATAAACAATAAACCAATATTCGGAAAACACAAAACTTTTAGAGGACTTGTTTTTGGCGTTATATTTGCAATTATAATAATATTCATACAGTATGTTCTCTATAGCAATGATATATTAGTTGACTTGGTAATCATTGATTATTCAAATTGGTTATTGCTGGGCGTTCTTGCAGGTCTTGGAACAATTTTTGGTGATTTAATGGGGAGTTTTGTAAAAAGAAGACTAAACTATGAGCCTGGAAAGCCATTTATACCTTTTGACCAAATAGATGCTGTTGTAGGAACTTTAATTTTCATTTACCCGTTAGTGAGGTTGTCATTAAACAAGATTATAATAATTTTTGTACTTAGTTTTGTATTGCATGTTACTATAAGCCGTTTAGCTTACATTTTAAAGGTAAGAAAAGAGAAATGGTAAGTATTTTGATGCTAATATTTCAGAATCAATTAAATGATAAAATAAAGTGCAATTACAGGAGCAAAAAACCATAAGTTCTTTACAAAAACAGCATAGTAATTTCTTTTTTTCAGATTCAAAATTAAGGAAGCAGTTGGAATGCTAAATAAAAATATAAGAACAGCCTCAATAATAAACAAATTAAGAATTTTGCTGCTTAAATAAAATATAATTCCAAGGAAAAAATAAACCAGGGCTGATTTGTCAAGGTTTATTTTTCCATTTAACATTAATACAATAATAAAAAATAATAATACTGTCGTTAAGATAATATTGACCTTATAGAAAAATAACAAAGAGACTAAAATAAGAAAAAATAATATTTTTTTTAACAGAATAAAATATTTTTTTCCAGGTTTTTTTTCTTCTGGAGCAAATTTTATCAGAATTATCCCCAGGAGCAATCCTAAGTATGATACTATTGATGCCAAAAAATAGCTGAGATAGGTTATTTGCATGTTTTTTATATTTCAGAAATTTTTTTTACTCTTCTTATATGCCTTTCCTCATTGCTAAACTCTGTTTTAAGCCAAAGTTTTATGGATTTTATTGCTTCCTCTTTTTTTAGAAACCTTGCCCCTAATGAAAGAATATTTGCATTGTTGTGGGTTCTTGATAGCTTTACAATTTCCATATTTTGACCATAATACAAAGCAGCTCTTATTCCTTTAACCTTGTTTGCTGCAATTGCTTCCCCTTGACCAGAAGCCCCAAATACTATTCCTCGGATGTTTTTGTCTGCTGAGACTTTTTTTGCTGCTTCAAAAACAAAATCTGTATAATCATCTTTAGCATTATACGAATGTGCTCCTTTATCCTCCACTTCAAAGCCTTCCTTAATAAGGAATTTTTTAATCTCCTCTTTAAGTTCAAAACCTGCATGGTCTGCTGCAAGAATTATCTTTTTATTCATTTTTAGAATTATCTTTTTATTGCTTTTAATATTTATTGTTTTTACCAAGCTTTTATGTATTCACTATGGCCCCATTGGATTAATAAATCAACACCTAGCTTCTCAACTTTAGGTGTATCGCAAGCTCCATAACAACTGCCAAACCATATAACAACAGAAGCATTAGTGTTTTTTTCAATATGTTGTTGAATTTCGCAGGCTTTTGGCTTTAAGCCGTCTGGCAACTGTATACATGCTGATTTTGCTTTATTTTTCTTAATTTCAGCTACAGCACGATTTAGCTCTAAGTCATAGTTTTGCATAACCATAAAGAATTATAAGTTATTTTAAAAGGTTATTGTAGTTTTTGAACTACATAAACAACTCATCTAGCTCAAAGTCAGAAAGGTCTTTCTTGTTAATGAGCTTTCCAAATTCCTTGTTGCCCATCTTTTTCCTTTCTTCTCTCATGTTTTCTATTTCAATGTTGTCTTCGTCAAAAAACTCTTCCATTTTACCTCGTAAAATACTATCAGAACTCTTTTTATTACTACTATTGAGTAATATAGGTGGTATATAAAGCTTTCGCTTTGTGAATTATTAATATCTGTAATGGTCTGGCTTATATGGTCCCTTTAATGGAACACCTATGTAATCTGCTTGTTCTTTGCTGAGTTTTGTCAGGCTAATTCCTAATTTCTCTAAATGCAATCTTGCGACTTCTTCATCTAAGATTTTAGGTAGAACATAGACTCCAATCTTATATTTGTTCTTCCACAACTCCATTTGTGCCAGAACCTGATTAGTAAATGAGTTGCTCATAACAAATGATGGATGTCCTGTGGCGCAGCCAAGATTTACTAGGCGTCCTTCTGCAAGCAGGAAGATTTCGTGGCCGTCAGGAAAGATGTATTTATCAACTTGCGGCTTTATGTTGATTTTTTTTATATCTGTAGCTTCTTCTAACTCTGCAACTTGGATCTCATTGTCAAAATGACCAATATTGCAGATAACTGTTTGGTCTTTCATGGCTTCCATGTGCTCAAGTTTAATTATATCTTTGTTTCCAGTAGCTGTGATATAGATATTTGCTTCATTTAAAGTCTCTTCAACAGTCTTTACTTCAAAACCCTCCATTGCTGCCTGTAGCGCGCAGATTGGATCTATTTCAGTTATTATGACTCTAGCGCCAAACCCCCTCATGGATTGCGCACAGCCCTTGCCTACATCACCATAACCGAATACAACAACAATTTTTCCAGCTACCATTATATCAGTTGCCCTTTTTATCCCATCAGCTAAACTTTCCCTGCATCCATAAAGGTTGTCAAATTTTGATTTTGTTACTGAATCATTTACATTGATTGCGGGGAATAACAATTTCTTGTCTTTCATCATCTGATACAGCCTATGAACACCGGTAGTTGTTTCTTCTGAAACTCCTTTGACTTCTTTTACTATGCTAGTCCATTTGTTTTTATCTTCCAAGTAACATTCCTTAAGGCATGCCATCAATTCTCTAAAGTCTTCTCCTTCATCCCCGTAGTTTTTGTCTAAAATTGAAGGATTTTTTTCTACTTCCGCTCCTTTGTGTATTATTAAAGTGGCATCTCCTCCATCATCGACTATAAGCTGAGGACCTTTACCCTTTCCAAAGTCTAATGCCTTTTTTGTACAGTACCAATATTCCTTTAAGGTTTCTCCTTTCCATGCAAATACTGGGATTCCTTCCTTAGCTATTGCTGCGGCAGCATGGTCCTGAGTTGAGAAAATGTTGCATGAAGCCCAGCGTACATTAGCTCCAAGCGCTGTTAAAGTTTCTATCAAAACTGCTGTTTGCACTGTCATGTGTAAACTTCCGGTTATCCTAACATCTTTAAGTGGTTTTTTAGAACCATATTTCTCTCTAATTGCCATCAATCCAGGCATTTCTTTTTCTGCAATTTCAATTTCTTTTCTTCCAAAATCAGCAAGTGATAAATCTTTTATCTTATAATTCTCAGTTTCATCCATTTTTGACCTCCAAACTACCTTGTGCATAAATTGAGTATAAAACAATTTATATATTTTTCCTATACTTTTATGAAATCTGTCTGGAATATATTGATAACCGGAATTTTGGTCTTGATATGAAAATTGCCATAAAAACCATAGGCACGGTTTTTTCTGGATCAGGCATGTAGGGTAAATATGATATAGCTGTTTATTTACTAATTTTTTTCAAAACTTCTGTTACTCCTGTAGCGCCGCTCATAATATAAAAGTGTATATTTTTAACTCCATTATTTAATAGCTCTTCGCACTGATTCACACACCAGTTAATACCAATTTCCTTAGCATGATCCGTATTTTCATCCACTTCATCAGATAAAGCGGTAGGAATATTTACATAAAAGTTTTTTGGGATGCTTTTAAGCTGCTTTTCTGAACCCAGTATTTTGATTCCCGGAATTATTGGCACTTCAATACCAGCATTCCGGCATTCTGCCTCGAAGTTGAAAAAATCATCATTATTGAAAAACATCTGGGTGACAATATAATCGGCACCTGCGTCAACTTTTTGTTTTAAGTACTTGATATCCTTTTTCAGGTTTGGGGCTTCAAAATGTTTTTCAGGGTACCCGCCCACACCAATGCAGAAATAAATAGGGTCTGCATTTATGATTTCATCTAAATAGATTCCTGAGCGCAGGTCATTGACCTGCTTTACCAGATCAGAAGCATACACATTTACAGAGCGCCCCGACTGTACCGGTTTTTGATAATTGGTTTCATCGCCACGAATAGCCAGTATATTGTGAATACCCAGGTAGTTTAGTTCTATAATTGCATCTTCTGTCTCTTCACGGGTAAAACCCCGGCATAAAAGGTGGGGGACCGTATCAATCTTGAAACGATTCTGGATGATACCGCAGATGCTAATGGTACCCGGTCTTTTCTTTCGAATATGGCGCTTTACATCTCCTGTGTCATTTTCTTCATAATATGCCTCGGCAGGATGGCTGGTAACATCAATATATGGCGGATTAAAGGGCTCCAGATCTTTTACAATATCGGTAATTTCCTGCACACTGGTACCACGTTTGGGAGGAATAATCTCATAACTGAAGATGGGGTCTTTTGCCTTTTCAATATGTTCAATAACTTTCATATAATATCCTTGTGCATAAATTAAGTATAAAACAATTTATATATTTTTCCTATATTTTTATGAAATCTGTCTGGAAAATTATAAAAAAACTGGACAAAATTAGGAAGATTTATATATTAGTTGGACATTATTCTTTCCGGGCTCTCTGGAACACCCCCCAAATGTTCCGTAGTTCTTATTAAAGGAGGGCCCTTTTTTTAAAATGACGTTAGACAAGAAAGATAACCTGATAATTGAAGCTCTTAAGGAAGATTCCAGGATGCCAATCCGGGATATTGCCAAAAAAACAGGAATAAGGCCAAGTACAGTGCACGAAAGGATTAAAAAATTGGTTAAAGATGGGGTAATTGAAAAGTTTACATTAAAACTGAACAATAAGTCTGTTGGAGAAAACTTTATTATTTTTATGCTGATAAAAGGCGGAACAACAGAGTATATCCACGAAAAAATAAAAAATAAAGGGTGCATTAAGGAAATTTTTGGCGTAACCGGAGAATATGATTTATTGCTGAAATTGAAGTTTAAAGATGTTGAAGAATTTAATGATTTTTTAATAAAATTCAGAAAAGAGCAAAAAGGAGTAAGGCAGACATTTACTATGGTGACAACGGCAAATATAAAAGAGGTAGTTTAGGCGAAGATAGAGCTTCCAATTCTTATTAAATTAGAGCCTTCTTCTATCGCTATTTTATAATCATTGGACATTCCTAAAGACAATATTTCCATCTTAACATTCTTTAATTTTAATCTTTTAATCTTTTCAAATAATAATCTCATTTTTTTAAAATAAGGCCTTGTTTTTTCTCCATCTTTAAAATAAGGAGCCATTGCCATCAAACCGCAAACTTCTATATTTTTTAATTTTGAAAGTTTTTTGATTAAATTGATTAATTCCTCTGGCTTGCAGCCGTATTTATTTGGCTCATTGCCAATATTGACTTCAATTAAAACTTTAATTTTTTTACCTGTTCTTCGACTTATTGCCTCTGCTATTTCAAAAGAATCAACATTTATGACATCAAATAGCTTTAAAGCCCTGTTTATTTTGTTTTTTTGCAAATGGCCGGCAAAATAAAGATTAATGTTGTTGTTTTGTTTTATTTCCGAATATTTCTTTTCTGCTTCCTGAACATAATTTTCTCCAAATATCTTTATTCCGGAGTCAATGGCTTCTTTAATCTGTTGCGCAGTTCTTGTTTTAGTTGCTGCGAGAATTCCGATACTTTTGGGAATATTGCTTCTTAGAGTGTTTATATTCTCTTTAATGGACATTTTTGATGTTTTTGAGGAATATGCCAGAGCGGAGCTGAAGTCAAAATGCCGATTAGCTTGTTGCTACGCAACTCGGCATTTTAATGAATGTCATTACTTGATTCTCCCACCCACATCCCCTAGAAAGGCATAGCTCTAGATTTTGATTTATAATTAAAATTCCCTCATAGCCTTGAATTCCTTGTATCTTTTTTCTATGTCCGACTTATTGACGCTTTTTAACCTTTCTACGGAAAAATCTTCTGCATTGAAGGATGCTATTATAGAGCCATACACAACAGCTTTTCTTAAGTTTGCTTCGCTTATATCTTGGGTTTTTGCTAAGTAACCCGTTAAGGCTCCTCCGAAGCTGTCTCCGCAGCCTGTAGGATCTTTTATGTTTTCTAAGGGATATCCGGGGGCATTAAAATGCTTATTGTCTGTAAATAATAAAGCGCCATGCTCGCCTTTTTTTATAATGACAGCATGAGTATGCAACTTTAAAGCGGCATTTGCAGCTTTTACCAGGTTTGGTGTATCAAAGAGTTGCCTGGCTTCAGAATCATTAAGGATAAGGAGGTCTGCTTTGTCTATTGTCTTAAGCAGCTGCTCTTTCTTATGTTCAATCCAGAAATTCATCGTGTCCATAACAATTAGTTCTGGTTTTTTTATTGTCTTTATGACATCAAGCTGCAACTCTGGGTCTATGTTTGCAAGAAAAATATACTTTGCATTTTTATAATCCTCGGGGATTTCTACTTTATAAGACTCCAAAGAATTAAGCTCTGTTCTTATTGTTTTTGCCTCATTCATATCAAATTCATAATAGCCCTGCCAGCGGAATGTTTTGTTCCCTGTCGCTATTCCCTGAGTATTTACCCCTTTTTCATTGAGAAGTTTTATATTCTGTTTAGGAAAATCTTTTCCAACAATTGAAAGTATGCCTGGTTTTGAGAAAAAGGAAGCTGCAATTGATGCATAAGTAGCTGAGCCGCCTATTACATCCTTAACTTTACCAAAAGGCGTTTCCAATGAATCCAAGGCCACTGTTCCTAGGATTATAGGGTCTGTCATCAAGTACAATGGGGAACATCTTATGTTTAAAAAGTTTTGGCAATTGGTATCACAAACAAAAGTTTTAATAATAAATAAGGAATTAAAGTTAAAAAAAGAGGTGCATAATGCCAGATACAAGCATTAGAAATTTCATATTTGGAATTTTTCTTCTTACAATCCTTATTTTATCTGGAACATATGCCTTTAGTATAATAGAAGGCGTAGATTTATTCGACTCACTATACTATACTCTTCTAATAATAACTACTCATGGAAGTCCTTATGGTATTACCACAGTTTATGGAAAAGTACTTGTTATGATTCTATTGGCTTTTGGGCTTGGTTTAGTGCTTTATATTACCATATTTGTAGCAAGTGCTATAATAGAAGGTCGTGCAAGGTTATTATTGGGAGGAATAAAAGGAGGTTTGGTTAGAATGAGAAAGGAAAAAAATCATACTATTATATGTGGTTATGGCAAACTAGGAAAATATGTTTGTAATGTCTTAAAAGAAAAAAAGCAAAGATATCTTATAGTAGAAAAGGATGCAGAGAAATGTTCTGGATTGGTATCTGTCGGAGAGCCAATTTTGCAGGGAGATGCTTTAGATCCTGATGTCCTGAAAAAAGCAGGCATTAAAAAGGCAAAAGGATTAATTGGAACATTAGCAGAAGATTCTGATAATATCTACCTGATAATGAGCGCTACTGAGCTTAATCCGCATCTTTATCTGGCAGCAAAAGCAGAAGACGAGCATGCTGTTGATAGGTTGCATAAGGTTGGTGCCAAAATAGTTGTGTTGCCGCAGGTAGTAGGTGGGAAGCAGCTTGCCAATGCGTTTTTGGAGATTGAGAAAACAGAGGAATTGGAGACTGTTAGTAAGAAAAAATAATCGACAATAAACATTCCAATAACAAAAAACCAAAAGATATTAAAATAAATCTTAATTCAGAGTTTTTGGGTGGTATAGTGGGCGATTTCAC
Source organism: Candidatus Woesearchaeota archaeon (assembly GCA_030751755.1). Lineage (GTDB taxonomy): Archaea > Nanobdellota > Nanobdellia > Woesearchaeales > GW2011-AR4 > JACPJP01. The sequence goes on along the minus strand of JASMFO010000050.1, from coordinate 18,679 downwards.
AGCTGTTAAGAGTTTTGTAAAAAAGAATTTTAAACATTTCAATTCTGCCGTTGTTGTGGATGCGGCTGAAGCATACACCAAGCTTCTTGATTCTAATGGTAAGATGTTTTTGGTCATGGCAGGGGCCATGTCAACTGCAGAACTTGGAATAAGCCTTGCAGAGATGATAAGACAAGGAAAGATTCATGCAATATGCTGCACCGGAGCAAATTTAGAAGAGGATCTGTTCAACTTAGTTGCAAATAAGCATTACAAGCGTGTCCCTGGTTACAGGTATTTTACTGCAGAGGATGAAAAAAAATTATTTGACGAGCATATGAACCGTGTCACCGATACGTGCATTCCTGAAGAAGAAGCTATGCGAAGGATTGAGAAACAAATTTTCAAGCTATGGAAGAAAGCCGATCAAAACAATGAGAGGTATTTTCCATATGAATACATGTACCAGGTAATCAAAAGCGGAGCATTGAAAGAATTTTACGAGATTGATCCTAAGGATTCCTGGCTGATAGCAGCATGTGAGAAAAATCTGCCAATATGGACGCCAGGATGGGAAGACTCTACGTTAGGCAATATTTTTGTGGCTCTGACCAGGGGAAGGAACTATTATAATGAAAGTATTAAGAATATACAAATTGTAAAATCCGGATTAGAACAGATGTCATTTTTGATTGATTGGTACATGGAAAATTCTAAGGATGCTGAAATAGGTTTTTTTCAAATCGGCGGAGGGATAGCAGGAGATTTTCCAATTTGTGTTGTTCCACTTATTCAACAGGATCTTAATGAAAAATGTAGATTGTGGGGGTACTTTTGCCAAATAAGTGACAGTACGGCTTCTTATGGCAGCTATAGCGGCGCTGTTCCAAATGAAAAAATTACATGGGGAAAAATATCTGTGGATACACCCTCATTTGTGATAGAATCAGATGCAACAATTGTTGCTCCGTTGATATTTGCCTATGTTCTTGGAAAAGAATAAATACGCCGACGCCCGTATATGACCATTTTTGTCACCTTTTCTATCTTCATTTTTTCCTATACCCTTAGTTCAAAAAACCGTTCCATAGTCACACGGGCTTCGTCGGCTATGTTTATATACTCAATTTTGCCTGTTTTACCGTTTATTTCTATGAGCAAAACACCACCCCCTCTGTCGGCTACTATTACATTATCCCATTCTCCCCAAACATCCTTGGAATAATAATTGGAATATTTCAAAATAAGGGGGATAGAAACCATAACTTTCCAATATTTTCCTTCTTTATAAGAATTCATTATTGTAGTTTTCGCCCCCCTTTCATTATCGTAACTTTCCAATATTCCTAAAGTAAAAGAACGAGCAATATTTTCAGCTTCGCTTTGACTTATCCAGTTGGAAGAGCTATGAACAAGAATCCTTATGGATTATTAAGATGCAAAGGAAAGAATATGGTACCTTGCCATAGGGTTGTTGCGAGTTCTGGGCATTTACATGGATTTGCTCATGGATTAAAGGCAAAGGCGGAATTATTAAGAAAAGAAGGTGTTGAAGTAAAAAATAATAAAATTGTGGATTTTGAGAAGGTTTTGGTTAGGTTTTAATTGTAAATCAAAATTCATTTTATTAAATGGGGCATATTTTTAATTAAAATCAAAAATTTTATAAATTGAAATAATAATAATTAAAATCTACTATGAAATTGCCGGGAACTGATGTTAGAGACGAAGAATTGGAGGAAATAAGATTACTTGAAGCAGAAGGAGTAATAAGTGCAGATGTAGAGAAAAAAGTAAGTCTCTTTCTAAGAAAAGTTAAAGCAGGAAAAGGATTTTTGGAAACTATGCAGGATAAGACTAAATTCAGACAAAGAATTGCTGAAGCTCTTAGGTCTACAAATGATAACTTTGCTGCAACTATGAGTAGGCTATATCGGGAAATTTTAGCTGCAATTCCAACAGTCAAAGAAGATATGGCAGAAATAATAAGACTTTTTCAAACTGCAGACCGTGTTGTGGGACTAATTGATGATGTAGAATCTCAACAATCAAGAAGAATTCCCTCTCTTAATGTCAAGGGACGACAGATAACGAGAACTATTGAAGGTTTGGAAGAGGCAGAAAAAAGACAAATAAGGGCAAAACACAAATCTCTAAAATTGGTTACATTGATGTTGGTACAGGCTAGAGGACATGCAAATGCTGCTCTATCATCTTTGAACACAGCATTTTCTAAGTACATGAGAGCAAAAACATTATCTGCCACAAGGGGTACAAGAAGAATTGCAGCTAATTTTATTGTACAAGTGGAAAGGTACCTTCAAATGGCAAAAGACCCCCTTGAAACTGCAGGAAAAGAATTGAAAGCTGCTAAAAGTACCCTACATGGATTTAAGAATTATCTTCGAATTCCGGAGAGGGAGAGTCAGAAGGCATTGACATACGAACAATTAATTGGTAAACTTGTTGGTGAATTGGGTATATAAAATTATATGAATTACCTAGCCCCTTGCTCGGTTCATTCTAGCTAATATCGCCCTTATTTCAGCTGAGTCTTCGGTTACATCTGCTTCTAAAGGACGCAATGAACCTCTAAGAGTTCTCATAAGGGCTTGCTCTCTTCTTCGTCGTCTTGCGCCTATTTTTTCAATATATCTATTAATTAACTCTAGTTCTCTACCTAATTCTGTTAAATCTCCAAGCTCAGCTTCCAGTACTTCAAACTTTCTTTGGAACTTTCCAGGAGTATTTTCTCCTATTTGACTAGAGAGTCTACTATGATCAAGAAACTTTCTAGCTACTTTGTCTGTATGACCAAATAATTCTCTAAGTAACTCATCTTCCTCGTGCTCAGATAAATCCTTACGCTTTAGAAGTTCATCTGCGTTCGTTCTCAAACGTACTGTCTCTTCAAATAATGTTTCTTCAGGTACTGTCTCTTTTTTCATAGTATATACCTCTTTTTAACATACTCTTAGAATTAGTATTTAAAAACCTTACTAAATAATCACTTGATTATTTATTTTAGTATTTCCCTATTAAGAAATTGTGTTAAATGGGTAGGGGGGTTTGTTTAGTCCACCTTTGTATATAACCACTAGTCCTTCTTCTTTTGGTATCTTTAGATCCTGTAGGTCTTCCTAATGTCTTCCCCTGCTTCCTTTAGAATTTTTTCAACTTAAAATTATTTTCACTGTTCAAACACCCTTAAGTACAGGTTTTTTTTATAATTGTAATTTATTGGAAGCTTTTGATAATTCAGCAATAACTATGATCAAAGATTTTAAATTAAAATATAAATATGGTAAAATCAACAGAATGTCTTGGAAGCGTATGGACGCAAAAATGTTTAATTATATGAAACTTGTTCATTCTACATCTTCAGAAAAATATAGAGAAATAGAGAAGAAATTAAGAGAAAAAGAAATATATTTTCCTTCCTATAAAAAAATATTATCAACACTAGAAAGACTAGAAAGCTGGAACTTCATTACAAGAAGGTATGAAGAAGGGACAAAAGAAAAACTTTATTGGATTATCAACCCACAATTTTACCTTAAGTTTGGTTCAGAATTTGAAGCTATGCTAGAAAAAGATAATAAAGAATAATTAATTCTCATTAATTAAATAAACAATAATAGTTAATTCCCCAATATTAATATTTCTCAATATTCTTATATTTTTAACTTTCCTTAAGTCATATTTTATTTTATCTTCTCTACTACCAACACTTTCCCATTCCTTAATATCTTCCTCATTAACATCAAATATAAAATCTTCCTTCCCAATAAATCTTTTATCCTGATTTTTAAAATGGGTTATTTGAACCTGTTCTGTTACTACGATTACCACCCTGCTACCTTCTTCAACCTTTTGAGATAGTTTAGCCATATCATTTAAAATTTGTCCAAATCTGTTTGTAACTGGTATTTTTTCGTTAGAAGGTATTCCCCTAATATATTTAATTTCAACATATAGTTTTTGTTTGGGAATAGATACATCAATAAAATACGGATAGTTCTGAAAAATATTCTCTTTATTTTCTTCTATTAAAGTTAAACTTTTACTTAATTCAAAGCTTATTACACCTTCATTTAAGAATTTCTTATGACTGTTGTCCAATATAGTTTTAATACTATTTGAAAAATTGTCAATTACATCTGTTTTAAAGGAATTAATTTCAACCATTTTTCTTGCCTTATTTGTTAAGTATCAGTTCAACCTTTCTGTATAGGTCTTCATTATCTTCCTGAAGTTTTTCCATTCTTCTTGTCAACATTTTTTCCCTGTCTTTGCTTTCTTCCAGTTCTGTATTTATTTTTTCCAGTTCATATTGCTGAACTTTCTTCTTTGGTCTATGCCTGTCTATAGCCAGGAAGTTAATGTATTTGTCAATTTCATCTGAAGAAGGTCTATGTCCTAGTCTTGCGTTTACTTCATCAGTAGACCAACCTTTTTTCAGTAGATCACAAGCCATAGAAGACCTTATGTCCTTCCAGGAAGGTTTCTGACCACCTGGAACACATTTTACTTTTGACCTTCCCACTGCCCTGTCTATTATTTTCTTTGCGTTCCTATAGTCAAAATTAAACAAAAGGTCTTCTTCATTTAAGTCAGCTAAACGCTGGTCTAGAAGTTCTACAGTTTCATTATAGTTTGTTATTTCACTTCTAGGTTTTCTTGTCCTCTTAAGAATTTCCTTTCTTAAATTTACCCTGTATTCAGGTTCTTTGGTGTTTGGGTTTTTCTGTATACAAAAGTCATTTTTTCGTAACATCAACAAAGAATTTATGTTTTCCCCTATGTCCCAAGCTAACCACAGTAAAAGTTTATTGGAAGGTGTGTAAACATTATTTACTGTTTTCCTGAAGTCCCCTTCCGTAATAAACCTTACATTACTTTCCTTGTGGTTTGTATACCTTATTACTTCCCTTGCTATTTGTAGTTTTCCAGCAAGTTCAAAAGGTCTACTTTTCAATACCTTTGAATAATAGCTGTCATCAAGACTTTCATAAGGTTTACCAAAACGGTTTAATATTTTTCCGTCTTCAAGATCATCATATACTTGTTTAATATCCTTTTCTGTCAGCTTCTTCCAGTCCTTGTTTTTGAACCATTTATTGACTATCTTAAGCATACGGATATAACCGTAAAGTGTCTTATAATTGCTTTCATCATTTTGCCTTAAGCCATTTATTCTCTTGAGCTTATGTTCCTGTTCTTCAAAAAATTCACAAAACAACTTTCTGTTATTTGAATTTAGAGAAGTATCTTTCAAAAGCTTGTCCTTTGCTTTATTGTAATAATTCAAAAACATTTGTTCATTCATAGAACAAAGAAAGAAGTCCCTCTATATAAATGTATTTCAAAAAGGGGACAAAAAGGTTCAACGCCGACGCCCGGATTTGAACCGGGATACCCTTGCGGGAATCAGCTATCTGTTAAAACAATCAACTCAAGGCTGACGCAATGCCAGGTTATGCGACGTCGGCAGTTGTGGTAGAACTATAAAAGCTTGTGTTTTATTTAAAGTTATCTGGTATGAATTGTTCTTATTTTTTCTTACCAAGAGATTGTATTTCTCTCCCCAGTTGTTGATAGTCTGATACCTCTTTTTTGCATTTTTGTTGCCAAAAGGTTTAGTATATGCTTTATTTAAAAATCTTTTTAAAGGTATGACGAGTACTAAATAAGATGAAGATTGCAGCTTTAATATCTGGCGGAAAGGACAGCATTTACGCAGCTTTCAAGGCCTCTAAACAAAATGAAATAGATTGTTTGATAAGCCTTAAATCAAAAAGAGATGATTCTTATATGTTCCATATACCCAATATTGACCTAGTTAAATTGCAGGCAAAGGCCATGAATCTGCCATTAATCTTTATGAAATCATCTGGGATAAAAGAAAAAGAACTTGACGATATAAAAAAAGCATTGAAAACAGCAATTAAAAAATATAAAATACAAGGTGTAGTTTCAGGAGCTTTGGCTTCAAATTATCAAAAAGAAAGAATAGGCAATATATGCAAAGACTTAAAGATAAAATCAATAGCCCCCCTATGGCACATTGATCCAGAACAATACCTAAAAGAACTAATGAAAAATAATTTTAAAGTAATCCTAACAGGAATTGCTGCTGAAGGCCTTACAAAAAACTTCCTTGGGAAAAAAATCAACAATAGCTTTTTAAAAAAAATAAAAAAATTAAATATTCACCTGGGGGGAGAGGGCGGTGAATACGAATCTTTAGTTCTGGATTGTCCATTATTCAGAGAGAAATTAAAGATAAAAAAGGCAAAAATAGAGATGGAAAATGAATGCACCGGAACATTTATTGTAGGAGATGCAGAATTAGTTAAGAAGTGATTATTTTAATTTAGAAGACTTATAAATATCTTCTTTATATGGTTTAGCCCTTACAATCTTAGCTTTCAGATTCCTTTTCTCCAGCTCTTCCCTTAATTTTTCTTCCTCAACTGTCTTTTGATCATAGCCCAAACAGATTACATCCGGACTATACTCTTCTAAAACATCAAAAATATTACCCTTACTCCCCAAAACAGCCTCATCAACAAAGTCTAATTTTTTGATTTGCCCTAATCTAGAATTCTCATCATTTTTGGGTTTTCTGCCCTTGAACCTTATGATACTCTCATCCCTGGCAACTATAACAATCAAATAATCCCCATAACTCTTGGCTTCCTTAAGATAAGCCTCATGCCCCTTATGCAGCATATCAAAAGATCCAAATGCCATTACTTTTTTCATAGTAAAAGTGATTTTAAGGTATTTTAAAAATATTATGAATTATTTTTTACCCATGGTGAAATAGAACACTGCAAGCAAAGCCTTATTTGGGGGTATTAAGAATTCATAATGGTCATTACGATTTATAGGAGTAAGCCCTTGAGGATTGTATGCCAGTAAGGCTGGATACTGATTCCTATGCCTCGCAATTCTTTTTTCTCCTCTTCGCAATATTCTTTTATAGCGCCCACTGGAAATATATTCATTTAGACGATTATAAAGTACTAGAGATTGTCCCAAAGAAAACATAAGATCTCCTTCAGTGGCATAAGTGTCATTTTTTCCAAAGCGGTCTGTCCCTTGCCGTAATATTTCATCTAATGTAACATTTGAGCCAATAGTACCTCTTACAAGCAACTCCTCAATGTTGAGATTATTAAGCCCGTTATCTGCAATTACTGTATGTATCTTCTTCCCAATCTTTTTGTGAGTTTGATGTGGTTGAGGTTCATAAGAAAACCTGCCCAGGTAATATTTAACTGGAATTTTTAGCGTCATTTTTTATCAATTTTGAATTAAAAATTATTGAAGCATAGGAAATAACATTCTTTTATTAAATCTTTAGAAAATACTTGACGCTTCCACAAAAACTTTAAATACCTAAACTAAAGCAAATAACCAAATGCCAAAAAAAGAAGAAAATCAAGGAATAACAATAAAGAAAAGCCAAGATTTCTCAGAATGGTACAACGAAGTAGTCATTAAGGCAGAGCTTGCAGAGCATTCTGTAATAAAAGGCTTTATGGTTGTAAGACCAAGAGGCTATGCAATTTGGGAACACATCCAGGAATATTTTGATAACAGAATTAAAAAATTAGGAGTAAAAAACTCTTATTTCCCCTTATTAATACCAGAAAAATTCTTCAAAAAAGAAGCAGAGCATGCTAAAGGTTTTGCACCAGAGCTTGCATGGGTCATGGATCAGGAGCAGAGAGAAAAATATGCCTTAAGGCCAACCTCAGAGACAATAATGTATGATTCATATGCAAACTGGATAAGAAGCTGGAGAGATTTGCCTTTGCGCTTAAATCAATGGTGCAATGTTTTAAGGTGGGAAGTCAAGCAAACTAAGCTTTTTTTAAGAACTCGCGAGTTTCTATGGCAGGAAGGCCATTGCGTTTATGAAACAGAAGAAGAATGCGAGAAAGAAACATTAATTTATCTTAAGGAGTATAAGGAATTATGCGAGGAATTGCTTGCAGTCCCTGTTTTGGAAGGAAAAAAGACAGAGAAAGAAAGGTTTGCAGGAGGAAAAACAACTTATACTTTAGAAGCACTAATGCCGGACGGAAAAGCCCTGCAAATGGGTACAAGCCATAATCTGGGGCAAAATTTTGCAAAAGCCTTTAACATAAAATTTTTTGGAAAAGATGAAAAAGAATATTTACCATGGCAAAACTCCTGGGGTTTTTCCACAAGATTAATTGGAGCTTTGGTTATGATGCACTCTGATGATAAAGGCTTAGTCTTGCCGCCAAGAGTAGCTCCAACTCAAATTGTAATAGTGCCGATATACTTTGATGACAAAAACAAAATAATAAAAAAAGCAACTGAAGTGAAAAATATGCTAAAAAATTATGAAGTTGAGCTAGATGACAGAGACGGCTACACGCCAGGATGGAAATACAATGAATGGGAGCTTAAAGGTGTTCCATTGAGAATAGAGATAGGCCCAAAAGATGTTGAGAAAAAACAGGTTGTTTTAGTAAGACGCGATAACAATAAAAAAGAATTCATAAAAGTAACACAATTAGACAAGAAAGTAAAAGAAACATTGGAAGACATACAAAATTCTTTATTCAACAAAGCAAAGAAATTCCTAAATTCTAGCATTGTTGAAGCAAAGAACTGGAATGAGTTTGTAAAACAAATAAAGAACAAGAAACTTGTCAAAGTCTTTTTCTGCGGAAACGTAAAATGTGAAGATGAAATTAAGGAAAAAACAGATGGTGCAACATCCAGATTAATTTCATTTGAACAGCCAAAAAAACTAGGAAAATGCGTCCATTGCAGTAAAGAAGGAAAATTCTTGGTTATTTTTGGGAAAGCTTATTAATTTAAATTTTTATTATTTTTAATTATTATTCTATATATATCTCTTATCAATTATTGTTATTTTATTTCAATGCCCTAGCTATTAGCCCAGAAACATCAATCTTAGCAACTTTACTAGGTATGGTATCAGTACTAACAACCTTAACATTAGCTTTCCTTAACTTTTCCAGTGCATTCTCAACAAAAATTCCATGAACCACAACACAATTGAACTTCTTTGCCCCAATTTTCTTTAAATTTTTAACACATTCCAGTATTGTATTTCCAGTGCTTATCATATCATCAACAAATACAATATTTTTGTTAGTGATATTGATTTTCTTGTTTAAAATTACTTTAACTTTCCTTCCAGTGTATCTTTTCTTTTTCAGTATAACATGCTCACATTTTATTTTTTCAGCAACTTTTCTTGCCCATTTATAGCTTTCCCAATCAGGCCCTACAATCAAAGGATTTTTGATATTTTTTTGTATATAATCGGCAATGTAAGGATTTGAAGTCAATTTTTCAGCTTTAATGGAAAACAAACCAGAAAGTTTTTTCTCTCTATGCAGGTGAGGGTCAATGATAGATACCTTATCAAAATACCTGCCCATAAGTTTGCTCATTACTTCAATGCTTATGCATTGGCCTGGCTTAAACATTTTATCCTGCCTTAGATAAGGAAAATAAGGCGCAATAAGAATAACCTTTTTAGCTCCTAAATCACGAGCAGTTTCAGCAGCAAAAATAACCTCTACAATTAAATCATTTATATTGTCATAAAATGATTGGATTAAAGCAACTTCTTTTCCTTTAACATCGCTCATAAACCTTGCCTTTATCTCGCCATCCGGAAATTTTTTTACCTTTAATGCAGAATAAGACGCTTGCAGCTTTTTAGCTATTTTCCCAGCTAAATGCACCCCTTTTGAACACCCAATAATTAACATTTTATTTATATTAAAATTAATTATATTTATATATTGCTAATATTAATGAGAATTTCATTCTTTTGACAGCAATCTTTTTAAAACACCATCTTTTTCTTAGAACTAATGCCGCTGTAGCTCAGCCTGGTTAGAGCGCTACGCTCATATATTTGAGCTATGATCCTTTTAGGAGATGACTTAAGCATTAACTGGGTTACGTAGAGGTCGTGGATTCGAATTCCGTCAGCGGCACTATTTTTCCCTTAGAAATACCCTACCTCTTTGAAAAGTCTTATCTCTTTGTTCTTGTATATGCTCTAAATATTCAAACAACTTATCATCATACCTTTTTGTGTTCTTTTTAGTAGGGTAATAAATATTGGAAATTTCATGATAAACTTCAAAACTCTGCATTTCTCCTGCAACAGCATTCAATACATCAACTTTTTCTTCTGTTTCAAATCCATCAATTAAAATTATAGAAGACAATAAAACAAGAGTAATTATAATCAATATCAATACTCCTGTACTAAGTTCTGGATTTTTCATTGTCGATGGTAAAATATTTTTATTTATAAATATTGACGCCACGGGCAGGATTTGAACCTACACAGTCTTGCGACCAGGAGGGTTCGAGCCTCCCGCAATGCCAGATTATGCGACCGTGGCACAAGAACATGTATTATTTGCTGTTTTAAAAAACTTATTGATGGTTAGAATAATCATGCACATTATCCTATAACACACCCAGTAATGGCAGCTAACTTGTCCAGAGATTGAGCATTTTCATATTTCTCTCCTTCAAAAAACCAGGTAGGTGTTATTTTAACTTCAGGGTTCTTAGTAAAATCTCTATAATCAACAAATTTTATAGAATTTCCGAACATTGCTTTCTGCCCTTGAGTATACTTGCACCATGTTGCACCATACATAACTGCACCATTCTCAGTCAGGCATTTTGCAAAATTATCTAGTGGTCCTGGCTTTTTTGAATTCATGTAGCTAAAACCTATGCCTCCAACAATCAGCAAAAAAGCAACAGAAATAATAGAAAGAAGGATAAGCTTCTTATTGCTTTTTGGCTTTTCTATTGTTTTTCCTATAGTAGACTTTATTTTTTCAGTTTCATGCCTAATCTGTCCGATTTCCTCTTTGCTTAGGGACATTTTATTCAAGCAGCCAAACTTGATTCAGAAACTTGCAAAGGAGCTTCTCCCGAATCGGAAACAGGAGATACTCCGCAGCCTCCACCAACATAAGGTTGCTGCTGGCCTTGCTGGCCGTATGATGCATATCCTGTTGGTGATGCTTTTTGGCAGCCAAGTACTAGCAATGCTGCTAAAACCAAAACCACCAATAACACTAAAAATTTCTTCATTTTAAGATTAGTTTAAGTTAAGTATTTAATAATCTTACCATTCCAATAATATTTAAAAGTAATGATGCGATACCGGTTATTATGAAAAAAATTATTATCATTGGTGCAGGAATTATAGGTTTAAGTATTTCTTTTTACCTTAAAAAAAATAATTTTGATATTAGGGTATTGGAAAAAGGCAAAGTAGGAATGGAAGCATCATACGCATCAGCAGGAATGTTAGCTGCACAGTCAGAATTTGATTTTTATGAAAAATTTATGGATTTCTGCATTAAAAGCAGAAGCATGTATGCAGAGTTTTGCAAAGATATTGAAAGCGCATCAGGAATTGCCGTGGAATTTCAAAAATGCGGCATGCTCAGGCCTGCATTAACTGAAGAGCAGGAAAAACATCTGAAAAATAATTATAAATGGCAGAAAAAGCAAGGTTTTGAGATTGAGTTTTTACCTGGAGATGAGTTAAGGAAGATAGAACCAGAACTATCTGAAAACATTTTGTCTGGATTATACACAAAAAATGACGGCCAGGTTAATAACAGAAAACTGATGGAAGCTTTAATTACAGCAAATAAAAAAATCGGCAATAAACTAATTGAAAATTGCAATGTAAAAAATTATATAATAAAAAATAATAAAATAAGGGGTGTGGAAACCAACAATGGAATTTTTAATGCTGATACTATAATAAACACATCTGGTGCATGGTCCTCATTAATTTCTCCAGGCATAATTCCAAATTTTGAAGTGAAGCCAATCCATGGACAATTGGTTTCCCTACAAGCAAACAAAAAAATGCTTGACAAAGTAATCTTTGCAAGCATACTGGGAAAAGGAGGCTATATGGTTCCAAGAAAAGACAATACAATAATCTTAGGCTCTACTATGGAAGATATGGGATTTGAGAAAAAGGTTACAGATGAGGGCATAAATTCCATATTAAAAACAGCTTATGATATTGTTCCCGAATTTAAAAATATGAAAATTATTGAAAAATGGTCTGGTTTTAGGCCTTTTACAGATGATAAATTACCCGTCATTGGAAAAACAAATATCAAAAATTTAATCCTGGCAACAGCGCATGGAAGGAATGGAATTTTACTTGCGCCAATAACAGTAAAAGCAGTAACAGAACTGGTTGTGAATGATAATCTCGTTTCTGAAATTAAAGATTTTGGTGTTGAGAGATTTAATAAATAAGTCTATAATTGTTTTATTTTTTGTACTAATTTCTTAGCAGCTTCCTTAACATTTTCTGCAGAAACAACAGCGCTTATAACTGCAACACTTTTAATACCTTGTTTTAAAACTTCATCAATATTATTTTTATTAATTCCACCAATGGCTATAACCGGCTTTTCCACTTTACTGACAACTTCCTTTATTATTTCAGTTCCTACTGTGAAATCTTTTGCTCTTGTTTTATATATTGGCCCTATTGTAATGTAATCAACATCTTCTTTGTCTGCTTTAATGGCTTGCTCAACAGAATGCGTTGACAAACCAATAATTAACTTATTCCTACAAACCTTCCTTGCCTCAGATATTGACATATCTGTTTGCCCTAAATGAACACCATCTGCTCCAATCTCCAGAGCAACATCGACATAATCATTAACAATGAAAAGAACATTATTTTCCCTGCAAATCTTTAATAATCTGATTGCCTCATTTTTAATTTTATTTTTATCCAAGTCTTTTTCCCTTAATTGTATTATCTCTGCGCCTCCTTTTATAGCCTCTCTTACAATCTCCTCATTATTCCTGCCTTTAGAAATAGTGCTTTCTGTTATTACATATAATTTGTTATTAAAGTCAAAGTTTTTCATAATGAAAAGAAATTAATTATTTTTTATTTAATAGTATCTCCTATTGGGCTAGAAGCACTCGCATATAATTTCTTAGGGATTCTTCCAGCCAAGAAAGCATCTCTTCCGGATTCTATAGCTGATTTCATTGCCTTTGCCATCCTTACAGGATCTTTAGCCAAAGCAACTCCAGTATTCAATAAAACACCATCTGCTCCTAATTCCATTGCGATTGTTGCATCAGAAGCAGTTCCAACACCCGCATCAACAATTATAGGAACTTTAGCCTGTTCTAAAATAATCTTGATGTTATTCGGATTTAATATTCCTTGTCCAGATCCAATTGGAGCTCCAAGAGGCATGACTGCTGCAGCCCCTGCTTCCTCTAGCTTTTTAGCATAAACAATATCCTCATTTGTATAAGCAAGAACTGTAAAACCTTCTTTAACCAAAACCTTTGTTGCTTTTAATGTCTCTTCATTATCGGGCATAAGTGTTTTTTTATCTCCAATAACCTCTAGTTTAACCCAATTAGGCAATCCGGCTGCTTTTGCAAGCCTTGCTGTCCTAATGGCTTCATCTGCAGTAAAGCAGGCAGCAGTATTAGGCAGTATCTTAATTTTATTTGTATCAATAAAACTCATTAGACTCTTATCGCTTTTATCATTCAAATCAACCCTTCTGATTGCAACAGTAACGACTTCTGCACCAGCAGCTTCATGAGCTTTTTTCATTATATCCAAATTCTCATACTTCCCAGTACCGATAAATAGTCTGGAATTAAATTCAAAATCTCCAATCTTTAATTTATCATCCATATACTAACCCCCACCAACGACTTTAACAATCTCTAATTTATCGTTATCTTTTAATTGAGTATTATCAAATTTTTGTCTGTGAACAATATTTTTATTTAATTCTATTGCTACAGTGTTTTTATTCAAATTTAATCCACTCAATAATTCTGAAATATTTCCACATTCTAATTCTTTTTCTTGACCATTAATTACTAGTTTCATTTCCACCCCAGTTGTATGGGATAAGTGTAATGAATTTAAAAAGATTTTTGTTATGTACTAGTTAAATTTTTAAACTATATAAATAAACCAAATCCTAAATGACACTAGTTTCGTGTTTCAATAAAATTTTTGAAACTTACGCAGATAAAGTTGCAATAGAATTTGCTGACAAAAAAGTCACTTTTGATGAGCTGAATAAAAACTCAAACAGGATAGCAAATGCCTTAAAAGATATTGGTGTTAATAAAGGTGGCAGGGTTGCCTTATACCTCGCTAACAATCTTGAATTAATCTACTCCTTTACAGGTATTTTAAAGAATGGCTCTGTAGTTGTTCCGATGAATAATTCTTTCAAGGAAAAAGAAGCAGAGCATCTGCTGAATAATTCAGCAGCTGAAGCAATCATCACAGATAAAGAATGCTTGCCCATAATTAAAAAAATATTAAAAGAACTCAATGAACTAAAATACATAATTATAACCGATAATAATGAAAATGGTGTAAAAAATAATTCTATTGAGTTTATTAGTTATAATGAATTTATTAATAATGCTTCTGATGAAAATCCAGATGTAGAAATCAATGACGAGGATGGCTCAATAATGTTCTATACTTCCGGAACAACCGGAAGATCCAAGGGTGCTTTACTGAGCCATAAAAACATGGAATCTGACTTGGAGGCATTAAAGCGGGCATGGCACCTGACAGAGAATGACAAGCAAATCTTAACCCTGCCATTATTCCATATCCATGGCTTAGGTGTGGCTTTATGCGGAGCTTTTTATAATGGCTATAGTTTTGTTCTAAGAAAAAAATTTGATGCAGAAGAAATCTTGAAACTAATCGAAGAAAAGAAGGCCACATTATTTATGGGTGTCCCTGCAATGTACATTAAGATTTTACAAGTAAAGGACAAAGAAAAATATGATACAAACAGTATGAGATTATTTGTTTCCGGCTCAGCGCCATTATCGGCAGAAACATTCAAGGAATTTAAAGATACTTTTGGACATGAAATTTTAGAAAGAGCAGGAATGTCAGAGACAAACATGAATTTTTCTAATCCTTATGAGGGTAAAAGAAAGCCGGGGACAGTAGGTCCTGTACTGCCTTGCGTTAAAGTTAAAATTACAGATGAAAATTTTAATGAACTCCCGCAAGGCAAAGAAGGCAGTATTTTAATTAGGGGAGACAATGTCTTTAAAGGATACTGGAATGCTCCAGAAAAAACAAAAGAAAGTTTCCATGATGGATGGTTCATAACTGGAGA
Organism: Candidatus Woesearchaeota archaeon; assembly: GCA_030751755.1. Lineage (GTDB taxonomy): Archaea > Nanobdellota > Nanobdellia > Woesearchaeales > GW2011-AR4 > JACPJP01. Next base: position 3,455 of record JASMFO010000050.1, on the reverse strand, counting down.
CTTAGGAAAAATTGATGAAGAGGGTTATGTAATATTTCTGGGCAGAAGCAAGGATTTGATAATCTCTGGTGGATTGAATATTTACCCAGCAGAAGTTGAAGAGGTTATAAACACACATCCATCTGCTTTGGAAAGCGCTGTTATTGGCGTTCCAGACCAGTGTTTTGGAGAAGCAGTTAAGGCTTGCGTAGTTCTAAGAGAAAACAAGAAAGCAAGCAAAGAAGAAATAATAGCTTACTGCAAACAAAGGCTTGCAAGCTACAAAAAACCAAAATATGTTGAATTTATTGATACCTTGCCAAAAAATGCGATGGGAAAAGTGCAGAAGAATGTTTTGAGGGAAAGGGAAAAAACTAACAGCAAATAATTCTAAAATTTTTTAAATACGCTATATTTCTAAATTTATTATGGATAATTTGATATTGAAACAAAAAAATAGATCAAACAGAAAAATCCACTTTGAGCGTGCCATCTTTACTTCTTGGTACTGCTCATTAGGAGACTGTGCTTATTGCTATATGTCCACTCAAAAAAACCTTATTTCTGACCCAAAAAAAGCACGAAGAACTACAGCTTCAATTCTTGCAGAAGCCTACCTTTGCAAAAAGCTTGGATGGAAAATAGGCTTTCTGTCGGCAGGCTACGGAAGCTACACAACAGAAAGCATTCTAGAGCTTTGCAAAAATATTTACAAAATTAACAATGAAAAATTATGGCTCAACATTGGAATTTTAAACAAAAAAACAATAGAAAAATTAAGTCCTTACCTAGAAGGAATCTGCGGTGCAGTAGAAACAACAAACAAAACAATCCATGAAAAAGTTGCACCAAACAAACCCATAGTACCAATAGAAAAGATGTACAAGATTTGCGATAAATACCACTTAAAAAAATCAATGACTTTCATTATAGGCCTAGGAGAAACAATTAGTGATTTCAACTCATTTAAAAAATTCATTATTAAAAACAAAATAGACAAAATTATTTTCTATGCATTAAACCCAATAAAAGGTACAATATTTGAACATTCCAAGGGACCTGATATTGATTATTTCATTGAATGGATTAAAAGAACAAGAGAAACTTTCCCAAACTTAAACATTGTTGCAGGCCACTGGGTAAACCGCGTTAATTACATACACCTAATGTTGGATGCAGGAGCAGATTCAATAACAAAATTCCCAGCAATAAAATTATTCAATACAAAATTTGCAAAAAATATTGAAAAGGAAATAAATAAGGCTGGCTGTGAAATACAAGGCACTTTTACAAAAATGCCTAAAATAAACATTGACGAAATTGACAATTTAAACTTTGATAATTTATTAAAAAATAGAATAAAAATAAAATTAAAACAATATATTTCTCAACTAAATAAGAACTAGATTTTACTCATATCTTAATGCATCCACAGGCTTTAGCTTTGATGCTGCTCTTGCAGGAAAAAAACCAGAAGCCGCACCAACTGAAAATGAAAATACTAAACAACCGACTATCAGCCACCATGGAAAATAAGGCTGCAGAAATGAATATCCCGTAGCAGCAATAGCAATAGCACCAAGCTTTGCTAAACCATAACCAAGCAGCATACCAATACTGCCTCCAATCAAACCCAAAAATCCTGACTCAAAGAAGAACATCAAAAGAATTGTGCTGTTTCTTGCTCCAATAGACTTCATTATTCCTATCTCTTTTGTCCTCTCTAAAACAGCAGTATACATCGTGTTCATGATATTTACAGCAGCTACAAGCACGGATATTCCTGCAATTATTACTAAAATAGAGTTAAGCACCAATAATATTGTTCCAAAAGTCTCCATAAGCTGCTCAAATGACTGGATATAAAAATCTTCCTCACCCTCTTTCTGCCCCTTTTTCTTCCTCAATTTTTCTTCAAGCCTTTCTGCAAGCTCAGTTGGAACTACACCTTTCTCCGCCCTGATGTAGACCATAGCATATTCATCTCCAATATCAAAAAGTTCTTTCATAGCATCATTTGTCATGTAAACATTAGAATCATCACCAGGATTGCCTATCTCTTCATAAAATCCTATTATGTCGAAAGATTTACCATTGATAAAGATATTGTCACCTAGTTTCAAAGGTTTAGAAAAAATCTTGTCAGCGAACAAATAATTGTAACCAACCGTAACCTTATTTTTATCTCCTGTTTTTAAAGCTCTTCCTTTGAAAATCCCATAACCTGCAAAAGCCTCTTCAATAAGTTTTTGTTCAGAAGGGTTAGTGGGCATTCCCATCATGAAAACCCATTTTCCCAACTTTTTTTTATCAATTTTCACTTCACTCTGCTCAATTATCATTCCAGTAGATTCTGAAATACCTCTTTGCTTTTTTATAAAATCAAGATCCTCTTTAGTAAGGTGTGTTCCTGTAGTGCCTGGAGCTCCATAACCCCTTGGCTGAGCAATGAGTTTGTCTGTCCCCATTTCCTGGGCCATAATATCCATATAATTTCTAAGCCCCTCACCAAAGCTGATTAAAACAAAAATAGACATTATGCCGATAAGTATAGAAAGAATAGTAAGAGAACTTCTTGTAAATCTATGCCTAATATTAGTTATAACGTATTTAATTAAATCTCCTATCATCTTACACCTTATTATTTAGTATGCCGTAAAGCATCTACAGGATTTAGTCTCGATGCCCGTATTGCAGGAATTACCCCAAATATACTCCCAAGTAAAAATGAGCCCAATATTGAGCCAAGCACTAACCAGAGACTTATTTCTGTTCTAATAAGCTCGCTTCCAAGCAGTATTCTTCCAATAAAGGCAAGACCCGTTGCCATACTTATCCCAATAACAGCACCCATTATCCCTCCTATACTCCCTATCAGCCCCGATTCAATAAAAAACAACGAAAAAATTGTGCTGTTTCTTGCGCCAATTGACTTCATTATTCCGATCTCTTTTGTCCTCTCAAGAACAGATGTAAACATAGTATTCATTATCCCGATGCCGCCAACAATTATGGATATAGCCGCAATAATATAGACAAACAGCTGTACAGCAAACAAAGTTGAATTAACCTGTGCAAGTACAGCTTGCGGTGTCTGGACTGTAAAATCCTCCTCGCCTTTCTTTACATCTCTTTCTTTTCTCATCAACTTTTCTATATCTTCCTGCACAGCCTTGATATCGGCATTTGGATGAACTTGTAATGCGATAACATCATAATCCTCATCCGGAATATCTAATATTTTCCTTAAATCATCTTCCTCCGTGATTGCAATATTGTCAACAAGAAAATTACCTTTTTTCTTAAGTATACCAATAACTTCAAATTCCTCATCCTCAATAAGCATTTTTGAGCCTAGAACTATCTGTTTTTCAAACCCTGCATCAGCTTCACCAAGATTATTACCTAAAATTGTTTTCTTACTATCACCATCTCTAAGCAACCTGCCTTTTCCTGCTTCAAGATTCAAGACAGAC
>JASMFO010000049.1 GCA_030751755.1 Candidatus Woesearchaeota archaeon | reverse complement strand
GGTTTTGCGTCGTTGTTTATTGGGTTTTTGTTTTACCTATTAATAATGGTTTTTACTATTTAATTCTATTGTTTTCAATATAGAAATTATTCAATTTTTTATATAATTTATATAAAGTTTGAGAAAGAGAAATGTTTAAATAGTCATAAGCATTAAACAATAATTGGGGTAAAATGATAGAAGATGTTCATGAAGAGTGCGGAGTCTGTGCCGTTTATATAAAAGAAAACGGCGATACTGCAAATAAAGCCTTGTTCTACCTTTACAAATTAATGCTAAATCTACAAAACCGGGGCCAGCTAAGTGCGGGTATCACAACTTTTAATCTAAATAGGTCTCAACTATTAGATACTTACAAAGACCTAGGACATGTTAACGAAGTTTTTAAAACAAGCAACAAGGTAAAAAGTTTCAACATCTTTAAGAGATATGCTGGCAATAAAGGAATTGGACATGTACGCTATGCCACATCTGGAAGTGAAAACAGAAGTGTTGCACAGCCATTTGAAAGGCATCATGGAAGGAAATGGAAATGGTTTGCTTTTGGATTTAACGGTACTCTTGCAAATTTTACAGAATTAAAACATGAACTCTTGAGTAAAAAAGAAGATTACCACATGATTTATAATAATGATACAGAAATAATAATGCATTATTTATCCAGGCAATTCCAAGGTGATGAAAGACCCGATTTAGTTGAAGTTTTTTCAAATCTGTCAAAAAAATTTGATGGCTGCTACAACATTACTTTCATAAATGCAGAAGGAGAAATTGTAGTGTCCCGCGATCCCTATGGCTTTAGGCCTCTTGTTTACGGTTTCAGCAAAGATAAAAAAATATTCATGGCTGCTTCTGAGTCTGTTGCCCTGATAAATTGTGGAATAAAAGATGTAAAGCCATTACAACCAGGGCATATGATCCATATTATTGATGACAAGATTGAGATTAAAAAATATGCAGATACTAAAAAAATATCCCATTGCATGTTTGAATGGGTTTATTTCTCAAATGTTGGCTCGGTTTTGGACCATAAATCAGTATATGTAACTCGGACAAATTTGGGCAAGGAATTAGCTAAATTAGAAACAGAAAAAATAAATAAGGACTATATTGTTGTTCCTGTTCCGGATACAGCAAAAGCTGCCGGAGATTCGTTTGCTTATGAGCTTGGAGTCCCTTCCAAAGAGGGCATTATAAGAAACAGGTATGTTGGAAGGACATTTATAGAAGGTGGCTCTAGACATGACAAAGTACAAAACAAATACACAGCATTAAGGAATGTTTTAGAAGGAAAAAAAGTTTTAATTGTTGATGATAGCATTGTTAGGGGTAATACAACAAAACAACTTGTCCGTTACTTGAAAGAAGAATGTCATGCAAAAGAGGTGCATCTGCGCATCACTTGCCCTCCAATCAGAGGCCCTTGTTTCTATGGCATTGATATGTCGACTGTTTTTGAGCTTCTTGTTCCAAGATATGAAAACAAACCAGTTTCTGGCAATATCAGCAAAGAAACTTGTCAGAAAATTGCAAAAGATGTAGGAGCAGATTCATTAATATACCAAACTGTAGCAGGATTAATAAAATCTATAGGATTGCCAAAAAATAGCTTATGCACAGCTTGTATTACCGGTGAATATCCGACACCCTGGGGAGAAAAACTGTTTAAAAAAGCATGGAAAAACCACAGAAAAGACGTTAAAGAAAGAACCTATGCAGCTAAATGTTAAAAGGAAGCAAATATTTATTCTTGAATTTTTAACAAACTAAAAAATCTGGCTTCATATTCCAAAATTATTTAAAATAAATCCTTTTTTATGATTTTTTATTATTGGAGGTGTTTTGAAATTAATGAATCTACTTTAAAAAAAACTCCATTAGTTAGTGTACACGAAAAGCTAGGAGCTAGAATGGTAGAATTTGGCGGCTGGTATATGCCTGTCCAATATACTAACGTAATAGACGAACATACAACAACAAGGACAAAAGCAGGATTATTTGACATATGCCATATGGGAGAATTTATTGTTAAAAGTAAAGACTCAACACAATTTCTGCAACAACTTATTGTAGGTAATCTTAATAAGCTAATCATTGGAAAAGCCATGTATTCTTTGATGTGTTATGAGAATGGTACAGTAATAGATGATCTTTTTATCTACCAGCTAAAAGAAAATGAATTTATGATTGTAGTAAATACATCAAATATAGACAAAGATTTTGACTGGCTTCAAAAGCATTCAGATAAATTCGATGTGGAATTAAAAAATATTTCAGAACAAACTGGAAAAATAGACTTACAGGGGCCATTATCTGAAAAAATTCTCAAAAAATTAACTGATGCAGACCTTCCTCAAAGATTCCATTTTATAGAAGCAGATGTTGCAGGCACAAAAACATTATTTTCAAGGACAGGCTATACAGGAGAAGACGGTTTTGAATTATACTTGCAGTCAGAAGAAACAGAAAAAATGTGGAATAAGCTTTTAGAGGCAGGAAAAGATGAGGGTCTTAAACCAATTGGTTTAGGTGCCAGAGACACCTTAAGGATTGAAGCATGCTATTCCTTATACGGCCATGAAATAAATGAAAGCATTACACCCATAGAAGCTGGACTAAGCTGGGCTGTTAAACCCGGTAAGAACGATTTTATTGGTAAATCTATTCTTGAAAAACAAAAAAAAGAAGGTACAGAAAAAACTCTTGTTGCATTTGAGATGCTTGAACGAGGCATTGCTCGGGAGCACTATGAAATTTTTGCGGATGATAAAAATATAGGTCATGTAACATCCGGAACATATTCTCCAACGTTCAAAAAATCATTAGGAATGGCATTGCTAAAAAAAGAATTTTCTAATATAGGAAACAAGATAAATATTAAAATAAGGGGCAAACTCTACAATGCTATAGTTGTAAAAAGGCCTTTCTATGAATATAATGGAAGAAAATGAAATGGAAAATCCTAAAGATATGAAATATACAAAAGAACATGAATGGATTAAAGTAGAGAATGACATTGGAACTGTCGGAATAACTGATTTTGCACAGGATGCATTAACTGATGTAGTTTTTGTAGAGCTTCCGAAAATAGGAAAAAAAGTTGAACGATTTAAAACAGCAGCAACTATAGAATCTGTCAAGTCTGTTTCTGATATATTTGCACCAGTTTCCGGGGAAATAGCCGAAGTAAATCAACAACTTGCAGAACA
>JASMFO010000048.1 GCA_030751755.1 Candidatus Woesearchaeota archaeon | reverse complement strand
TTTGGTATATCCCCAATGATTTAAATTCGTCAAGTATTAATTTGAATGCGTAACTTATCTCTACATCAGTTATATCTACATTTTCCCCGCATACAGGGCAGTAGCTTTTTCCCTTATAGTCATCCTTTATTGCTATAAGGCCGCAACTTTCACATACCGGAACAATGGTTTTGTCGGAATCAAACCTTTCTTTCAAAAGTAATGATGCACCGTGAGCAACAAACGTGTCTTTCTCCATTTCTCCAAGTCTTAAACCACCTTCTTTAGCACGTCCTTCTGTAGGCTGCCTTGTAAGCAACTGGATAGGGCCGCGAGCCCTGGAATGTATCTTGTTAGCTACCAAGTGCTTTAATTTCAGATAATACATGTTGCCTACAAAAATTTTAGCCTCAAGCATTTCTCCGGTTACGCCATTATAAAAAGTTTCCACACCATCTTCCCGAAACCCTAAAGACTTTAATTCTTCCCTTAGTTTTTCTTCAGGCTCTGCATCAAAAGTTGTTCCATTTATATGTCTTCCAGCCAAAGAGCCTACCTTTCCCCCCAAAATTTCTATTAAATGCGATATTGTCATTCTTGAGGGTATTCCATGGGGAGAGAATATTAAATCAGGAACAATGCCTGAGACAGAGAAAGGCATATCTGCTTCTGGAACTATTAATCCAACTATTCCTTTTTGGCCATGCCTGCTGGTAAATTTATCTCCTATTTCTGGTATTCTCTCATCCCTTAACCTTACCTGGACTAATCTATTGCCTTCCTCATTTTCTGTTAATAAAACAAAATCCACTATACCTTGCTCGCCATGCTTCATAGCCATAGAACTCTCCCGTCTTGTTCCAGCGGCTAGATTGTACTCTTCTAATGAACTCAAGAATCTTGGTGGGCTTGTTTTTCCTATAATAACATCCCCTTCAGCAACCTGAGCTTCTGGATAAATTATTCCATCTTGTTCCAAAAATCTATAGTCTCTTTCACTTTTATAGCCTTTAACATCTTTATCTGGTATGCTTACTTGATCAATTAAACCACCTGAATAACGAAGCTCTTCTGAAATTGAAGGCCTGTAATACGTGGAACGCCCAAAACCTCTTTCTATAGAAGCCTTGTTCAATATTATTGCATCTTCCATGTTATAGCCTTTATAGCTCATCACAGCCACAACAATATTCTGGCCAGCAGGATGCTTGTTGTATTCGCTTATGCCATGCATAATTGTGTTCACTACCGGAACTTGTGGATAATGCAATAAATTTACATCCATATCCATCCTCACTGCATAATTTGAGGCGTATAGGCCTAAAGCCTGTTTTTGGTTTTTAGATCCTGCATTTACACGTGTGGACTGGTTAAAGTTTGCGTATGGAACTAAGGATGTAGTCAAACCGAACATTGCTAGTGGTGTTATTTCCAAATGTGTATGTTCTGGGGTGATGTCTTTTTCAAAAAAAGCCACTAAAGAATTTTCCTCTTCAGCAGAGTCTAGATACTCTATAATGCCCTGTTTAACTAAGTCTGACCAAGAGATCTCATTTTTTTCTAGCTGCTTAAGATGCTTTTCTGTCAACAACGGCTGGCCGTCTCTTACTACTATCAGAGGTCTTCTAGCACGGCCTTTTGAAGTCTCTATAAAAATTTCATCTGCTTCCTCATTATAGGAAATATTGAGATTAGATATCACATTGCCAGTCTTTCTTTCCTCTCTGACACGGGTAACAAAGCTATTTGCATCATCTACGGTTCCTATAAATTTGCTGTTTAAGTATGCTTCTGTCATTTTATTGCTTTTAATCCAAAATTTTTTAATTGCTTAATCACACTATCCTCATCAGACTCATTTGAAATAGAACATAAAAGTGAAAGATTTTTTCTTAAGCCGATATTAGTCCCTTCAGGAGTCTCTATGGGGCATAATCTTCCTAAATGTGTACTATGCAGTTCCCTGGCATCAAAATTTTCCTGGCTAGCGCTTAACGGGCTTACAACTCTTTGCAAGTGGGACAGCATTTCCAGATAATTCAACCTCTGAATCCTTTGGCTTATACCTTTCCTGCCGCTAACCCAGTTTCCTGTTGCCATAGAAGAATAAATCCTCTGTGTGAGTAATTTGTCCCTTATCAAATTCTTTATAGTAGGAAATTTGCCACGCTTAACCATCCTCTGGAAATTATACAACAGGTCCCCAATAAGCACTTTTAAGTTAAGCCTTAGCAAGTCTGCAAGCAAATCTCCGGATAACTTCAGCTTTTTATTCATGTAATGGTCCTTATCATCTGTATTGAGTTCTCCTCTTGATACTCTCAAAAATTTTTTTATCATCTTGCACAAATTGTAAGCCTTGAAAATTCTGTCTTCCTTCTTTATGCCAATATGGGGCATCAAATATTTATCAAGTATCTCTCTCATCCTTTCAATTCTCACTTCTTTTGATTGTGTAACTCCTACTTTCTTTGCAATGTAATCCAAAGCTTCCTCCTCGTTTTTTATGCTTGTGAATTCATAAAGGTTGATCATAACCTCATCGTACTGTTTTTCCTCCGAAATAAATTTAGTTAGTTCCTCATCTTTAAGAAGGCCAAGAGCTTTTATTATCACAACAAGGGGAATTCTTTTTACCCTTGTAAAGGTCAAATAGAAAATACCATCCTTAAGCTTTTCCATTGTATGGGGGATTTTGAATGAACCATGCTCTGAAAATAACTTTCCTACAAACTTAGATGTTCCCGATTTCTGCTCTTCAATAAGAAATTTATTTGACGCTAAATCCTCTATTGTTATAAGAACCTTTTCTGTTCCATTAATTATAAAATAACCTCCAGGCTCATCAGGATCCTCACCTTTTTCTATTAGCTCCTGCTTGCTCAAATTGTAAAGATGGCACCACTTGCTTTTCAGCATAATTGGTATGTTGCCTATTTGAGTGGTAAAGCTTTCTCTTTGCACACCATTAATATGGGCGCTAACTTCTATGTAAGTAGGAGCAGAATAAGTCAATTTTCTTAGCCTGGCCTCTGCAGGAAATATATTTCTTTTACTTCCGTCTGCTTCGGTAAGCTCTGGTTTGACAGCCCATATCTTATCCAGTTTTATTTTAAAATCATCTATGTTATGGGGTATAATTGTGGGTGTGATTTCTTTATTTTCTTCTATAATTTGGTTTAACTGATTCTCTATAAAATCATTGTAGGATTCTATATCAGAACCTATAAAACTCTGCTCATCAAAATACTTTTGTATTAAGGTTTTGCTATATTTATACATCAACAATCACTCTGTAAAAAACTGCTTCAGATGCAGTTGGGCTTTTTCTTGTGATTTTTATTACATCCCCTAGCTTTGCATTTAAGGATGTTATTGCTGGGTCTGTCTTTAATATCCTTGGAAGTTCTTTTACAGAAATATTGTACTTCTCCAGCAACTTTTCCTTTTGAATATCACTCAGCTTTGAGTGCTTTGGTATCAAAATATGCTTATCAGCTTTAAATTTTTTCTTCATCCTTTCACTGAATCCTCACATAAAATTTTTAAATGGAATGGGCCGGACGAGACTTTCATAGCTGTTAGATAGCAGCTGTTTCGAACTCGCGACCACTTCATTACTTTCAACTCGTTGAACCTTTGAAAGTTCGGTTTTCGTTAAAAGTGAAGTGCTCTTTCCTGCTTCATGCTTGCTTGCGTGAAGTACCAGGCTGAGCTACCGGCCCTTGAAATTATGGCGTTTTTAAAAACGCCCTGGCCGGGACTTTCATGACTTGTGAACACAAATTAAACTCTATTGATTCAAAGCCGTTTTGAACCCGGGTCGAAGCCGCGACAGGGCTTCATGATAGTTCCTGCAGCTTAATAAGCAAGCTTATTTAGGCCGCGCCAGGCTACACCACCAGGGCATTTTGGATTTTTGACATAGATAACCCTTCTCTAATTAAAACAAGCTCAAAATGATAGTGTTTCATCTAAAGAAGGATTATTGTACATCTACCTATGAATTATCTCATCATTTATAAATTTTACGGAATTTTATAGTGAATTTATAGAAATATATCTTTTAAAAACTATTTTACAAGAATACTGGAAATGCTTAGGTTAAAGTAGTATTTAATTATTTCGTTAGTAGGGTAACTATATGAGTTTTTATTTTCAATGACAATAAATTTTTTAACAATGATCATTAGAAAACTATATAAACAAACTACCTGTCTCTAAAAACATGAGCAAGAAAAAAGAACAGCTTGCTAAGCAGGAAAAGCTGCAGCAGGAAATAACCAGAATAAAGCTTCCTAGAGACCATCAGACTTTAGGAGTTCTTGAGCAAAGATTAGGAGCTTCAAGAATGCGAGTAAGATGTCTAGATGGAAAAACAAGAATCTGCAGAATTCCCGGAAGATTAAAAAGAAGGTTATGGGTAAGGGAAAATGATATTCTTATTGTTGAGCCGTGGGAATTCTCTGGAGAAGGCAAAGGGGACGTACTATATAAATACACCCCAACACAGGTTGTTTTCTTAAAAAATAAAGGCTACTTGAAGAAAATTGAAGAAGAAGATGAGTTCTGAAATTTCTTTTACTACTCGAGAATAGAAATGTTTAAATATCAGCTCTATTTAATCTTAAATTAAGATGCACGCTAAGTTTACAACCTCTGTGATGTATATCGTATTGCTAATTACATTTCTTGGCCTTATAAATATGATTTTTAATTTGCATAGATCTGCTTTTATTCTGGAATTTCTAATTTTGTTTGGACTTTTTTTTATAGCAGTAATCTCAGCAATAGGCATTAATAATAACTTCAGATGGGCTTGGATACTGCTTACTTTATTTTTTGCTTTTGTGTTCCTGGACATGGTTTTTATTTATGTAATAACAACTACAAAAATATTATATTTTATGCATTTGATTGTCATAGCAATTGCAGGATTTTTCATATCTTTGTTCAGCATTGAAAAAGAAGAAGTTGAGGCAGTTGGAGAAGAGAAAGAAGAAACAAAAGCAGTAGAAAAATCATTCAAGCCTGGAAAATTCATAGCAAGCAAAACAGGAGCAAAATATCATGCACCTAAATGCGACTGGGCAAAAAGAGTCAAGAAGAAAAATGC
>JASMFO010000047.1 GCA_030751755.1 Candidatus Woesearchaeota archaeon | reverse complement strand
CTTGAAAGACATGCAGAAGATTTTGAAAAGAATTATAGGGGTGCTATTTGGGCAATGAATGAATGGAGTCTTGAACCAAAAAAAATTGAAGGTGAAGATAATCCCCGTTATGCTATGAAAGATGAACGGAGAAGGTATTTCAGAGAGCGAGCTGCTAAACACGAAATTGGTCAACTTTTGCATGAAAGTTTATGGGGTATTCTTAACACAGAAGGTTATAAAAGCTATTCAGAATCTAAGAAAGAGAACCGAAATATAATAAATACGCTACCCCGTATTCAGTAGATATTTTTTTATTTCTTCCTCAATATTTTTTCCAATATATTCTGCTTTCCTTTCCAGTCCAGTGCTTCTTTCAGAACTTCTTCTATTGTGTCTACAGGTATTATCTTGATTTTATTCAATTTGTCTTTTGGTATAATGATGTCTTTGAAGTTTGATCTTGGCACTATAACAGTTTTTACTCCTGTTTCTATTGCTGCCTCAACTTTTGATGTAACTCCGCCAATCGGCAAGACTTCTCCCCTAACAGATAATGAGCCGGTCATTGCAGTATCCTGCTTAACAGGAATTTTTTTGAATGCCGAAATTACGCTGGTTGCAACTGCAATTGATGCGCTGTCACCTTCGACACCTTCATAAGTCTGCAAAAACTGGACATATATATCATAGGTTTCTTTTATATCCTCACCAAAGTATTTTTTTATTATTGCAGAAACATTTTTTATTGCTTCCTTAGCTATATCACCTAATTTGCCAGTAGCTATTATTTCACTTTCCTGTCCACCAGGGGTTACTTCTGATTCTATTGGAAGAATAATTCCAGAGTAGGGTGGAGTGGCGCCAATAATTGCCAAACCGTTTACACGGCCTATTCTTTTTCCTGTTGTTACAATAACCTCATATTCCTTTTTCTGCTCAATGTATTTGTCGGCAATTTGCTGTTCTAATGTTCTTGCCAAATTCTTTGCTTCTTTTATATGTTTTTCCATGACTAAAGCTGATTTCTGCTCTTTAGCTAGGTCTCCTGCAGCACGTATTAATCCACCTAAATCTCTTAAACGTAAAGTAAGATGGCCTTTTCTATTTGCTCTACGTCTTGCTTCTTCTATGATCTCATCAACTGCTTCTTTGCTAAAATGGGGTATTTTTGCATCTTTAACAATTTCCTGGGCTGTAAAGACTACAATTTTATTCCTGTTTTCTTCTGTATCTAGGAATGTCTCTTCCATATAGACTTCATAGCCATAACCCCTTATCCTAGATCTTAACGCTGGATGCATGTGCTTTACTGTTTCATAGTTTCCTGCAGCAACTAAAATAAAATCGCATGGAACTGGCTCTGTCCTTACCATTGCTCCTGCAGACCTTTCAGATTGGCCAGTAATAGAGAATTTCTTTTCCTGCATTGCTGACAAAAGCTCTTGTTGGGTTGCTGGGTTTAAAGTAGCTATTTCATCAATAAATAAAACCCCTAAATGCGATTTATGAATCATTCCTGCTACAACACGTTCATGCGCCGGCGTTCCTAGACCTCCTGACTGGAAGGGGTCGTGTAAAACATCTCCTAGCAGAGCGCCTGCATGCGCACCGGTTGCATCAAAGAATGATGCTTGCTTTTTTTTGAAATTATCAACAATAAGTTTTGGTGCTCTTGCTTTTCCTTCCATCCTTTTCCCCATATTGATGAAAATAACAAAAGCAGCCAAGAATATCATTCCCCCTAAGAAAAAGGCTGCAAACATTATATCTGATTTGTAATAAGATCTAACCCACCATGGCATAAACATTGCAAGTAAAACCAGGATGAAAAGGATAATGTTCTGGTTTTTGAACATATTCATACCTTGAACTCTGGCGCGAGCAACCAAATTTCTACCTTGGCCTGCAGGAAGTGTTCTTATCATAGGTGCGTTTTCATCATTGGGGTTTGGAAAAGAAATTATATCAACTAATTTTTCTTTTGGCAGAAGTTCTGCTAGTGCTAATCCTAGCATGCTTTTTCCAGTTCCTGGCTCTCCAATTAATAGAACATTTCTTCTTTGTTCAGCTGCTTTTTTTATAATTTCAACTGCCTTGTTTTGTCCTAGAATCTGACCAATAAGGTTTTTTGAAATCTTTATATCTGCAGTGGATTTATAGTTTTTAGGAATAGATTTACCTGGATTCATTGAAGCAGATTTTATAGTTTCAGTTTTCTTGGCTGCAGTTTTTTCTGTTGATTTTACAGTCTTTAGTTTCTTAGCTGCAGCTGGTTTTGCTTCTTTGAGTTTTTTGGGCATGGTTTCAGGGGTGTATGAGGGGTATAAAAATGTTGTGGTTGGTTTTATAGAACAAAAAACAAAATAACAGGTAACATTAAACAGCCCATACTATGGCTTCTTTTGACGTTTACGATGTTTGGGATTATTCCGATACCTGTAGAAACAATTAATATCAATAATCCCAGCCATGAGGAGAAATAAAATACTAAAATTGTTATTAACACAATTACTGCTAGCGCGAGCATTGAGTAATTTACTCTCCCTATTAGTTTTATAACGAATTTTGTCAAATATAAGGTTAAGAATGTTACTATTCCTCCCACTAATAAGATTATTGCTAGGAATAAGATTAATGTATTTATGTCAATTGTTGTTAAGATTTCCCTTATTGCTAGAACTGCTCCATTTCTTGCCTTATCTATTGCGTATAAGGAAACCAGGCTTACTGCCATATTAACAGTATCAATGCCTCCTATTAAAATCAAGAAAGCGTATGTTGAAAGCCGCCCCATTATCTGAGAGCCCAAAATTGCTGCCTGTGCTGGTCCTAATCCTGGAAAAAAGCTTACAAAACTGCCAGAGAATGTTGCTGCTATCAAAGCCCTTACATTTTCAAATTTTGGGATTTTTATAGTATCTGTTATTCTTTGTTTTGGTATCTCTACCTTATTTGATAAACTAACAATCAACATGCTTATACCGAATAAACCGGACAGCATTGGAAACAAAGGCTGCTTAAGATTGGGCATTGTTAAAACAAGTATTCCTAAAATGCCTGCCATTAGGAAAACAGTAAAAGCCCAGAATTTTTTATCCAAGCCTTTTTCTACCAACATCATATAAATAACAACAACCAATAAAATCCACCCTATGTGGGGTTGCAAATTCTGATAAATTTTTGGAACTATAATAATTAATAATGGGATTAATGAAACTGCTAAAATTAAGCTGAATAAGCTTCCTATTACTGTCAATTTTACTGCTTCATAACCCATTCCTTTAAGCAATAATTTGTGTCCTGGCAGAACACCTAAAGCTGTATCTGCATCTGGGGCTCCAAGAAAAATTGCTGGTAGGACATTCAAAAATGTATGCGCTATCGCCATTGAAATTATAAAAACACCTAAAGAAGGCAAAGAAACAAAATTTAGCAGATAAGCGGATGAGCTTACTAATAATATAGATACAAGATTTATATGCATTCCCGGGATTAAGCCTGTAAAGATTCCAGCCATTATGCCTAATAGTGCGGCTATTAAAAATTCTAGGAACATTTTATCTTACAACCCTTAACCTGTCAGCAATAATTTCTAAACTTCCTTCATATTCATCAACCTTTCCAAAAATTTCTATTTCATTGCCCTGCTGTATAGGCATTGTTTCGTTTTTGTCTTTGAACAGAACAACTGTCATTTGCTGCGGCTGGATAATTTCCATTATTGTTACTTTTTCAGTGTCTATAACTTTATTTACAAATCCCCTTAACTTTACAAATTCATCCTTGTTTTCTATGGTAATTTTTTCTATGTCTTTTTCTTTAATTTCGATGTTGCCTGAGATCAGATATAGAATTAATAATCCCAATAAAGAAGTGATTAAGGCTATTTTTAGAAGTGTTTGTTCTTTCATACTCTCTGCTAATCACAACCTTTTTAAATTACTTATCTTTACTTTATGCCATGCAAGGCGCAATTAAAAATTTCAGAAGAAGTAGGACCAGGCAGAAAACAAATCATATGGTGGTTTATATTAGTGATACTGACAACAGGGAAAAAGCGTCTAAATTAGTGGGTAAAAGCGTAGTGTGGAAAAGCCCAAAAGGCAAGGAAATTAATGGGAAAGTTGCCAGTGCTCATGGAAATAAAGGAGCAGTAAGGGTTATATTTGAGAAAGGATTGCCTGGGCAGAGTTTGGGTAATAATGTAGAAGTAAAATAATTATTTCGTTGTTGGTTTTGTATTGTCTTTCTTAAAGAGCAATGATATCCCACCTAAAATGCTTCCAATAGCTGCTCCATATTGCAGAATAATATTAAAATTCTCTAATTTTATCGGTAAGTTAAAATTTTGCAGGCTAACAATCAATAATATCCCTATTAAAAGAAAAATTACTCCAAGGATATTTCCAACTCCAAATCCTGTTTCTAAGCCTAAGCTTTTTGCTTTAGGAAGCTGCATCTTACAAGAAAGGTATGGGTATTATTCCTTTTGTTCCCAAATAAACAACAACTGCGCCTACAATTAAGCCTACTATCAGGCCTTTGACAAAGTCTCCAGGACTCACAAATATTGCTTTTTTATTAAACATTTTATATCACCTTTTTAACTTAAACTAAAAAAATTTATTATAGGTTGGCAGAATAGTATTCTGTTTGTTATTAAAAAGGCATCATTCCATTTTTCATTAACAAGTACATTACAACTGCGCCAATAATAAAAGCTGCAATAATCCAGGTTACAGGATGCATTATGAATCCTTTTTTGCTTTTGAACATTTTTTATATCACCTTTTTATCAATTCATTTATATTAGGTTATTCTTGTTGTCTTTAATATTTAAATGTTGCTATTGCTGTTCTTGATTTTTCAGGATTTCAATGGATAAACTTATAAATAATATATTTCAAAATGCACTTAAGTAGTTATGGTGCTAATCATGAGCAAAAAAAGGTGTTTTTGTTAATTTCTTTTGTAGTTATGATTAGCTTATTTGCAAGTTCTGTTTCTGCCCAGGAAGAAGGAGGATTAGCTGGAGTTGCTGAAACCATTGAGAAATTATTTGGATTCCTGCCTAATGTTATTACTTTAGAAAAGCTGATTGGGCAGGAAGCTGCTGCAATGTTCTGGGCGAAGTTTTTGCTTTGGCTTTTATTGTTTTCGGTAGTGTACTTTGGGGCTGGATTTGTGTTTAAAGACAATAAAAGGGTTGCAACTGTTGTTGCTATTGTTATTGCTTTGATGAGCACTCTCTTGATACCCAACACTTTTGTCATTAATATTTTCCAGAGCTATGGTTTGGTAGCTGCCTTTCTTATATGGTTTGTTCCTGTTATTGCCGGATTTTATCTTGTGTCTAAATTAAAAGAAAACAAATTGATGAAGGCTGTAATTTATTTGGGAATGTTATTTGTGCTGATAAGCATGGATACTGCCATTACATCATCAGATCTTGGAAAGGATCTAGCTGAGGGTGAATGGTATCCTTTCTTTAAGTTATTATTGGCTGTTGTTATGATTGCTTTCTTGTGGAATTTGCTTACTGCGTGGATGGGTGGTGGTCCTGGTCCTGGAACTGGTCCTGGTCCTGGTGTTGGTCCTGGTACTGGTCCTGGTCCTGGAACTGGTCCTGGTGGTCCAAGATCTCCTGGTCATCCACCCAATCCATCACCTTCAACTTGGAACACAACAGACCCTCCTACAACTACAATACCTCCACCAGGAAAAGACCCTTCTGTACCAGGACCAAGACCTCCAGCACCAAGAGTTCCAGATGGACCAAGTATCCCAGATGATAAACCATATTATTATGACCTTACAAAACATTTTTATCCAATAAGAAGCCAAGATGGACTTGGCGCATGCAGCGCATTTGCAGCAACTTCAATATTTGAGTATGTTCTTAGAGAGTATGAGCTACCAAAAGAATACCTTTCTCCATTGTTTTTGTATTATAGGTGTAGGGAAGCCATGGGGAGGGCGCAGCAAGATAGTGGTGTAGGAATACAATCTCTTCCAATGCAGAAATTAATTGATGATGGTGTTTGTTTTGAAGAAAAATGGCCATTTAGTGTAGGTGATTCAAGATGGATGGAACCTCCTAATGAACAAGCAATTAGAGATGCAGCTCAGAAAAGATTGATACAATTTTTGTCTCTTAACCCTACAGATCCAGACCAATGGGTTCATGCGCTTGCTGGTGGCTATCCCATAGATATAGGTCTCTGGATACCTAATGATTTTAATGCAACCTACAATGGAAACTTGTATGATAACTTCAATGCAAATATTGTAGCTGGAAGAGGAGGTCATGTAATGGTTATTTTGGGTTACCATTCCCATTACCCATACAAAGGAAATGGTATAAAGGCATTTAAGCTTAGGAACAGCTGGGGTCCAACATGGGGGGAGAAAGGATATATTTGGGTTCCTGCTGAAATCCTTGTTAGAATGGCTGACCCACATGATCCTCCACTCATAATAAGGGGATGGAACAAGGAAGATTATGGCAACTCAATAAGATCAGAGCATGTTGATGAAGTAAATAAAGAGCTTCTTGAACAAATAAAGGCCTATGCAAGAAAAGAAAAAGAATGGCTAACTGCTGAACATGAATATCTCGAGGCCTTAAAAGTATACATTAAACATGGAAAGTACCAAGAAGCAACTGACTTAGTATCAATGGTTGAAAAGTCTGAAAGAAAAGCAGAGGCTTTTGAAAGCAGAATTGAACGTGTCTTATCGGTGTTAAGGCACAATATGCAAGAGCCATTTAAATCACGAATTGCTGAGATCGAGAGAACTCTTTTTATCTTAGCAAAAAAGCTGGATGAACTAACATCAAAACATGGGGGGCATATAATACGTGAATTTGAGAATTGGACAGAAGAAAGCCCAAAGAATATCCAAAGAATGATTGAAGAAGCCATACATTATTTAACAGGACTCAATACAGAACTGGACCAGCTTTTGAATCTTGAAGAAGAGACTCATAGAAATTAAAACATATAAGAAAGGCATTCTTTAAACTTAAAAACAAGGAATTCTCTTATTTGCAATGCAGAAGAACGCTTAAGCGATGAACTAAGCGATTAGATAATTGTGTTAGAATCTATATATAGTTCTATAACAATCTTTATATACTCTTATAAGAATCTTATTAGATTCTATGCCGAATAAGCCAAGATTACAAGAGGATGCTGGGAAGATTCAGGTTACCTTTAATAAATCTCAATTAGAATTAATTGATAAATTTAAAGGTATATTTGGAAATAGTAGAGCCGAAGTAGTTAGATATATTGTTACTAACTGGCTTTTTGATAAGCGTGATAAAAAATGAGCAAAAAAAGAGTGTTTTTGTTGATTATTTCTTTAATCTTAATGAGTTTGTTCTCTAATTTTGCTTCTGCTTCAAACCATGAAGGCGGGGGCTTAGCCGGGGTTGCTGAAACCATTGAGAAATTATTTGGATTCCTGCCTAATGTTATTACTTTAGAAAAGCTGATTGGGCAGGAAGCTGCTGCAATGTTCTGGGCGAAGTTTTTGCTTTGGCTTTTATT
>JASMFO010000046.1 GCA_030751755.1 Candidatus Woesearchaeota archaeon | reverse complement strand
ACTTTAGAGGTTATTGAGAAGAAACATGCAATAGTTGATGCAAAGCTCCCTTACAAAAGCGGCTTTCTATTTTATAGGGATGGTCCTGCAGTTATGGAAGCTTTTAACAAGCTGGATAATAAGCCAGATGTGCTTATTGTGGAGGCAAACGGCATATTACATCCTAGAAGAATTGGAATGGCATCTCATGTAGGGATTTTATTGGATGTTCCTACTATGGGTGTTACAAAGAGATTAATGCTTGGGCAGGTAAAAGGAAACACAATTTATGTTGAAAAAGAAGCTCGTGGATATGAATTAATAACAAGACAGCATGCAAGACCAATATATGTAAGCCCAGGCAATAAAGTTTCTTTGAAAACAAGCTTGGAAATAATAAAAAACTGCTTAAGAGAGCCGCATAAACTTCCAGAGCCACTGCACTTAGTGCATAAATACAGCAAAAAAGTAGCAAAGAGCAATAAAGAAAAAACAATGACAAAAAACTAAACCAAAAACTGGTCAATAATAATTAACAACAATAAAAAATTAAATAATGAATTAATAAATATTGAAAACAAAAATAATAATTCCAATGAAAAAATAATCAATAATAATAAAAATAATTTTGTAAATTCTAATAAAAATATTGAAAAATTAAAAATAATTATTGAACTAAATTATAAATTAAATTTCTATGACTGTTGGAATGATAATCTTTAAATACAGACATAATTTGCTTTTTCTTATGAGAAGAACTCGTGATAGCGGGAAAAAAATCAACAAAATTATGGTTTATTTAATGGGCTTCATAATGGTTGGCAGTATCTTTGGTGTGGTTTTCTTTGGATTTGGCTCTGGTGGCGGTACAGGCAGCGTAAAATATAATGATTTCAAATTTGTAAATAAAGGCAGTTTCTGGTCTACAACTTTTGATGGAAGGGAAGCATCATTTACTTATTTTCCAAGTGATGTAGAATTCATAGAAGTTAATAATGATATTATCGGCAGATTAAAAAATAAGATTGAGATTGATGCAACATCCGACTTTAATGATGCGTTTGCTAAACAGATTTCCCTTGCCGAGTATAATATGGGCATTACCTTGAATAATTTTAATGTGTTTGTAAGGCAGGGATTTACAGCAGAGAATGATTATGATTTTCCGGTTATAACATGTGAAAATGCTACTGATTTCGTGCCTGTGATTTATTTTAAAAGCTTTAATGAAACAAAAGTTTATCTGGAAAATAGCTGTATAATAGCAGAGGCTTTAAGGCAGGATGATATTGAGAGGATTAAAGACAGGTTGGTTTATGGCATGCTTGGAATAATTGAATAAGATGAGAGAAGTAAAGTTAAAAAAACTTGAGGAACTTTTTGAGGCAGGATTAATAAGCAAAAAAGAGTATGAAAAAAAGAAAAAGGAGATAGAAGATATGCCTGAAGAAAAAACAGAAGAAAAGAAGGAAGAAGTGGAAGATGTTAAATTAAAGTCCGACAAAACACTTATAGTCGGTGCGATTATAATAATCTTATTATTTGCTGCTGTATTCGGGTTGAGGCATTTAACACCAGAGGAGCAGCCTAAGACTATAGATGAACTGCATGAATTGAATTTAAAGGGAAAATTAAAGCCAGAGCAGGGCTATCTTTACAAAGATGTTTATTCTTTTGTCATGTTTGATGAGCTGTGGTATACGCAGATGATGAGCCCTAAAGGCACAAAGTTGTATAATGTCCAATTCAGGTATGGGCCAAGAGAAGTTGAAAATATAAATATTGGGGGTTCTTTAAATACAGAGCTTTTGAATACTGCCGCCGATTACTATGTAACCTTCAATCCTACTGGAAATAATTTTTCCAGCGTGGCTTTGGCTGTAGGTGACTTTAATACGCATATGACAAAAATATTCTTTAAGAAACCAATTGCTGCCTGCGACAAGAATGAAACTGATGCCTGTATAAACAGGCCAATAATAACTTGTGGAAATACAGATAAGGTGGTTTTGTATGTAAAGGAGGCAAATAACTCCAGAGTTTATTTTGATGATAACTGCATAGTTGTGGAAGGCTCTGGCTTTGATTTAGTAAAGGGTGTAGATAGGATCCTGTATGATTTCTATAAGATAATTGAATAGAATATTTTCAATAAATATATAAACAAAAATAAAATAACTTGTTTTATGCCAATAATTACTTTACCAGAGATAGTTGATATCATAGTTATGACAGTTGCTATAGGCTATATCTTTTCAAAGTTTTTCAAGAGAGCGCCACAAGAAGGATATGATCCTTTGACTTATTACAGGAAAAATCCCATATTAGAAGATATAAAATATGGGGCAATGATTGCTGCTCCTGCTGTTGTTTTTCATGAACTGGCTCATAAATTTACAGCAATGGGTTTTGGTGCAAGCGCTACTTTATATGCACCATCCTTTTTTGGGATTCCATACGGAATGTATCTTCTGGTTATAATCCTTATACACCTTAATTTTCCAATCCTATTCTTTGTAGGAGGTTATGTAAGCCATACTGCTTTAAGCCCATTAGCATCGTCAATGGTTGCATTTTCAGGACCATTACTTAACCTCATATTATGGCTTATAGGCATGTATCTGATAAAGCATAGTCTTGTAAATAGAAAGTATTACCCAACTATAGGCGTGATGGCAAAACTAAACATGTATTTCTTTATATTCAACATGATTCCTTTGCCCGGGTTTGATGGGTTTAGTGTATTTGCGGGATTGTTGCAGACGTTCTTCTAATTTCAATAAATCATTTTTCAATAAATAATAATAATTTATAGTTACATATTTTCTATATAGAAAATAATTATCAAAAACCACAAATTATTTATATGAATACATCTTTTTTTTATAATGCAACTAATAAATTTTTTAATTCTAATGATGTTAGGAGATGGTGTCCATGACTAAGTTTATTGTGGTAGCCGGCGGTGTAATGTCGGGGGTAGGCAAGGGCGTCACAACTGCTTCTATTGCAAGAATTTTAATGGGGTATGGCTACAAAGTAACTGCTATAAAGATAGATCCTTATATCAATTATGATGCGGGAACTTTAAGGCCAACAGAGCATGGCGAAGTCTGGGTTACAGATGATGGGGGAGAGATTGACCAAGACTTAGGAACGTATGAAAGATTTCTTGATGTTGATATTCCTAAAAAGAACAACATAACCACCGGACAAGTTTACGGAACAATAATAGAGAAGGAAAGGAAAGGAAAATATCTAGGTCAAACAGTACAGTTTATACCTCATGTTCCTGATGAAATAAAGAGGAGGCTAAAGGAAGCAAGCAAGAATCATGATATTGCAATCATCGAGATTGGAGGAACTATAGGGGATTATGAAAACATACCTTTCCTGTTTGCAATGAAAAGCATGGAAAGGGAGATGGGAAAGGATAATGTCACATATGTTTTGATTACATACTTGCCAATTCCTTCACATATAGAAGAAATGAAAACAAAGCCAACACAACAAGCAATAAGGCTTTTAGGAGAAACTGGAATTATTCCAGATTTTATTATCTGCAGGGCAAAAAGGGCTTTGGATAAGGTAAGAAAACAGAAGATAGAAACTTATGCAAATATCCCGTCTACGCATGTAATTTCTGAACCGGACATTGAAACAGTTTATTCTATTCCATTGGATTTGGAAAAGGAAAAACTTGGATTAAAGATTTTAGAGGAGTTAAAGCTAAAGCCGAAAAAGGCTTTGAATTTGGACGAATGGAAAAGGCTTGTTAGCAGGATAGAGAATCCAAAGAAGAGCGTTAAGATTGCTATTGTTGGTAAGTATGTTGATATTGGCGACTATAACCTGACAGACAGCTATGTAAGCATTAATCAATCATTATTGCATGCTGGAGCTGCATTAAATGTTGGTGTTGATATCCATTGGGTAGATGCAAAATCGTTTGAAAATTCTAAAGAGAAGATTAATGAGCTAAAGGATTATGATGGAATTGTAGTTCCTGGAGGTTTTGGGGCTTCTGGTGTGGAAGGGAAGATAAAGGCCATTAATTTTTCAAGGATGCGGAATAAACCCTATCTTGGATTGTGTTATGGTTTACAACTGGCCATAATTGAATATGCAAGAAATGCTTGTAAAATGGAGACTGCAAACACAACGGAAAATGGAAAAACAAAATTTCCTGTTATTGATATCTTGCCAACACAAAAAGAATTGATGGAAAAAAGTGATTATGGCGGTACAATGAGATTAGGAGCGTATGCAGCTGTTTTGAAAGAAAAGAGTAAAGTTTGGGAGCTGTATAAAGAAACAGGAAGGTTAAAAGAGGACATGGAAAAACTTGAAAAATTAAAGAAAGACAAGAACCAGGCATTTAGGTTGGGTATTTTAGGTAAAAATAAAAATATTGTTTTGGAAAGGCATAGGCACAGGTATGAGGTAAATCCAGAGTTTGTTTCTGAGCTGGAGAAGAAAGGATTGGTTTTTTCAGGATATCATTTAAGAGAAGATAATACCAAGCTGATGGAATATATTGAGCTGCCGAAACACAAGTTTTTTGTTGGAACTCAAGCGCATCCCGAGTTTAAGTCAAGATTAGGGAATCCCAGTCCATTGTTTTATGGGTTTGTTAAAGCTTGTGGGAAGTAGATACAATAAACTAATCACACCATAGAAATCTTTATAAAACCACCATTTTTCTTCTTAAGTTGTTATGGAAGATAATAAAGAAAATAGTCAGGAAAATGCAACAGAAAAAAACGAAGACCGGGAAAGTACAATAGAAAACAATACTTCTGAGGAAAATAAAACAAACCCCAATGAAACTAAAATTAAACTGCCCAAAATAAAGTTAAATTTCTCTGGAATGAAAAAAATATATGAGGGGCAGTACAAAAAGCTGTTGATAATACCTTTTATGCTTCTTTTGATAGCAATATTATTGATTGGATTAAAGGCAGCTGCAACCGGGGATTTTATCAACAGGGATGTTAGCTTAAAAGGCGGTGTTACAGTTACAATACCGACAGAGCAGAAAATAGATATTTTGCAATTAGAAGATATTATTTCTAAAAAATTCCCTAAGAATGATGTATCAACCAAATCCTTAAGCCAGTTTGGAACCCAGGTAGGAGTTATTATTGATGTTGATATTGGAGAAGAACATAGAGAAGAACAAATAGGGATTTTAATAGAAGAAATAGGGAAAGTGTTAAACCTCAAACTTACAACCAAAGATTATTCTGTTGAGATTGTTGGCTCTTCCTTAGGCGCTTCTTTTCTCAGAGAGGTGGTTACAGCACTTTTGATAGCGTTCTTATTAATGGCTATTGTTGTTTTCCTTTATTTCAGAACATTGGTTCCAAGCGGAGCAGTTATTCTGGCAGCTTTATCTGACATATTAATTACATTATCTATAGTGAATTTATTGGATATAAAATTAAGCACAGCAGGGATTGCAGCTTTTCTGATGTTAATTGGCTACAGCGTTGATACGAACATTTTGCTCTCAACAAGAGTGTTGAAAAGAAAAGAAGGCACAGAGATGGAAAGAATTTACGGGGCTCTCAAAACAGGCATTACAATGTCGTTGACAACTCTGATTGCTATGACGGCTGCTTTAATATTTACCCAGTCAGAGATAATAAAGCAGATTATGATTATTCTGCTTATTGGGCTGCTGGTTGATTTAATCAACACATGGATACAGAATGTTGGAATTTTAAGGTTATATCTGGAAAGAAAAGCCAGAAAA
>JASMFO010000045.1 GCA_030751755.1 Candidatus Woesearchaeota archaeon | reverse complement strand
CAAAGTACTCCAAACTTATGAACTAAGAGAATTCACCACAAATGACAGGCAAGGCAAGATAGCTTCATTAGTTATTGGAGATGAAACAGGAACCATAAGGGTTGTGATGTGGGGCGACCAGGCAGATAATATAAAAAACATCAGCAAAGGTACGATCTTAAAGATAATTGGAAGCTATGTTAAGGATAATAACGGAACTATTGAATTACATTTGAATGACAGGAGCAAATTGCTAATAAACCCAGAGGGCGAAACTGTAAAGGAAATAAAACAAAATAATACTGAGAGAAAATCTATCAATCAATTGACAGAAAACGACAGTTCTGTAGAAATCTTAGGCACTATAGTGCAGATATTTGAGCCAAGATTTTTTGAGATATGCCCCCAATGCAGTAAAAGGACAAAGAACGTAGAAGGCGCATTTTCATGCCCAGAGCATAATAATATTGAGCCTGATTATTCTTATGTCCTTAACCTCATTGTAGATGACGGGACAGAAAATATAAGAACAGTATTTTTCAGAGACAGCATGGAGAAGCTTATAAATTTAAACAAAGAAAAAATTTTAGCATATAAGGACAATCCGGAAAAATTTGAAGATATCAAAACAGAATTATTGGGCAATATCATAAAAATAAATGGCAGAGTCAAAAAGAACCTCTTTTTTGACAGAATAGAGATTGTAGCAAATGATGTTTTCCTAAACCCAGATCCTGAACAAGAGATTAAAAGATTAGATGATGAAGTAAAGAAAGTAGAAAATAATTAATAGTTTTCTTTTTTATGTTTCTTTAAAATGATGTATTACACCCATTTAGCATTTGGAATCCTAGTTTCATTATTCTCTATAACTTTTTTCAATATCAATAATAAATATATTTTTATTCTAGTTGCTGTTATGTTTTCAATTTTTCCTGATATTGATGAAAAAAAGTCAAAAATAGGCAGAGAAAACAAAATAATATCAACAATAATTAATTTTATGTTTGGACACAGAGGTTTTATTCATTCAATATACATTCCATTAATATTATATCTTGTTTTTTATTATATAAATAAAGAGATAGGAGTTGCTGTTTTAACCGGTTACTTTTCGCATTTATTTATGGATGCTTTGACAAAACAAGGCATAAGACCATTAGCGCCCTTAATCAACAAAAAGATTAATGGCTTGATAAAAACAAATTCCTTATTGGAAAAAACCTTTTTTTTGATCATTATTTTATTAATTCTGTATTTATTACTAGTATCTCTTTAAAAATAGATATTGCAGTAGCACTGGACATCCTGAAACACTAAAATTTTAGGTTTTCTCGTTCTCTAACGCATAAATCCCTAATCTTCTATACACTGGACATCTGCGAATGAAGTATTTAAATGAACTCGTCCTTATAGTATCTGTTGTATGAGAAATCATACAGCACCTCCATTCCTGGAGTTGTGAAGCTTAGGCTTTGCATGCTCATAATCAAGGGAATGTTGAAATAAAACGCGAAAGCAATGAGGTAAGTAAATATGGAAAAAATAAAAACTGAGATAGTTTCTGGAAACATACCAGAAAAAAAGTTTTCTACAGGTGCTTTAACAGCCACTATTTGGGAAAACCAAGGAAAAAATAAGGAAGGGAATGATGTGAACTTTAAGACCGTGTCATTCCAGAGAAGATATATGGGCAAAAATGGAGAATGGCAGAGCACAAACACTCTGAGGATAAATGACCTTCCAAAAGCTTCTTTGGTATTGCAAAAGGCTTACGAGTACATTGTAATGAAAGAGCTGCAAAATGCGGCTTAATTTTTTTATTTTTTAATCTAAACACAAATAAAAAAATAAACAAAAAATTTAAAAGGTGATAATAATGAAACAAATCTTAATGGAACCAAAAGTTATGTCTCAAGATGAGAAAAAACTTGAAAAAAATATAAAATTTTCTAAAGAGGAGAAAACAATTAAAGAAAAAACTTTATCAGACCTGCCTGGTGTAGGTCCTGCAACCATTGAAAAACTTGAAGCAGTCGGCTATAATGACCTTATGTCGGTTGCAGTTGCAACCCCTGGTGAGCTTATAGACGCAACAGGCATGGTGCAAGCAGCGGCTAAAAAGATTATAGCAGCAGCCAGGACTTCTTTAGAAATGGGATTTGAATCTGGAGAAGATATTCTCAAAAAAAGAGAGCAGGTTCTGAAGATATCCACTGGAAGCAAGACTTTTGATGCTTTAGTTGGCGGCGGTTTTGAGTCTGGAGCACTAACAGAATGTTTTGGAGAGTATGGTTCTGGAAAAACACAAATAGGGCACATCTTAGCAGTAAACTGCCAAAAGCAATTTCCAGGTTCAACTGCAGTATACATTGATACAGAGAATACTTTCAGACCAGAAAGAATTGAGCAGCTTGCCAAAAGCGTTGGTTTGGACCCTAAAGAGGCGCTTAAGAATATTAAAGTTGCAAAGGCATTTAACACAGACCATCAAATGCTGTTGGGAGAAAAAGTAGAGGATCTCATAAAGAAACAAGGATTGGATGTAAAGCTGGTTATTGTGGATTCCT
Organism: Candidatus Woesearchaeota archaeon; assembly: GCA_030751755.1. GTDB lineage: Archaea > Nanobdellota > Nanobdellia > Woesearchaeales > GW2011-AR4 > JACPJP01. Next base: position 12,058 of record JASMFO010000045.1, on the reverse strand, counting down.
TGACAGCCCACTTTAGAGCAGAGTACATTGGCAGAGGCACATTAGCAGAAAGGCAACAGAAGATAAACCGGCATATGAGGGACCTCTCAAAACTATCTCAAATGTACAACTTATGCGTGTATGTCACAAACCAGGTAATGGCTAAGCCTGACACGTTCTTTGGAGACCCTACACAGGCTATTGGAGGTCATATTGTTGGCCATGCCTCTACTTTTAGGATTTACCTAAGAAAAGGCAAGAAAGGAAGCAGAGTTGCTAAGCTTGTAGACAGTCCTAATTTGCCTGAAGGGGAAGCAAGCTTCTATGTCGAGACAAGTGGATTAAAAGACATTTAGGCTTTTTCTTATTTTTTATTATTTTATTAACTAATCTGCACTTTTATAGCTATTTTTATTCAATAAGTTTTTAAAATAAGGATTATTATTTTCTTCTGTAAACTATACTCAAATGAAAATTAAAATGAATCATAGAAAAAACCTAGAATGGTTTTACAGTTTAACATCAAATTTATTAAATATGATTATTAGGCCATATATCCATAAAATTGATGGAATGCATAATATTCCAAAAGATAAACCCTTTATTGTTGCAGCGAATCATGCAAGCTATATAGATGATTTTATTATAACCACTTTTATCATTAAATATACCAAAAAGAAAACAAATATTTTCGTCAACTCCCGTTATTTTATAAATGATACTTTTGGAAAGATACTGAACAATCTTGGAGGGATAGCAGTGGATGTGTACATATCAATCTCAAGTGATAAGAAACGAAAACAAACAAATGAAAGAGCCTTTAAAAAAGCTGTAGATGGTCTTAAAAAAGGAGAACTTTTTGCTATTTTTCCAGAGGGGGGTAGAAGCGAAGAGGGGATAATAAAAAAAGCAAAAACCGGAGTGGCTAGAGTTGCCCTAGTTTCAAAAGTTCCTGTGATTCCTGTAGGAATTAAAGGGTCATATCAAGTAATGCCCAAGGGAGCAATATTTCCCAGATTTAAAAGATTAGATGTGGTCTTTGGAAAGCCCATGGTTTTTGACAAATATTATGGAAAGGAAAAAGATTATAAAACTCTAAGAAAAGTTACAACTTTAATAATGAAAAATATAGCAGAACTAACAGGCCAGAAATATAATTATTGAAAAATGGTTTATCCAATAGCTAAAATAATACTTCCTCCAATATTTAATATTTGGATTAAAGAAATTAATGGTTTGGAAAATATACCTAAGAACGGGCCATTTATAATAGCAGCAAATCACGAAAGTTATATGGATCATCTTATCATAGTGAAAACCTTTGTGGTACACATTAACAAAAAAATACATTTTTTAGCAAAAAAGGAGCATTTCAACAACCGTCTAAAATCACTATGGCATAGGTGGGCTGGAGCAATTCCTTTAGATAGGGATGCAAGAGGAACCGAAACTTTAAAATGGGCAATTGAAGCTTTGAAACACGGAAAAATAATAGGAATACATCCAGAGGGAACCAGATCCTTAACAGGAAAACTGCAGAAAGGAAAAACTGGGGCAGTGAGACTGGCTTTAGCAGCCAAAGTTCCCATAATTCCAATAGGGTTAATTGGGACTTTTGAAATTTTACCAAAAGGAAAATATATTCCAAAATTAAAAAGAGCAACAATGAACATAGGCAAACCCTTGTATCTTGATAAATACTACAATAAAAAGATAACAAAAGGCTTATTAAGGGGAATAACAGACGATATAATGAAAGAGATAGCAAAATTATGCAATCAGGAATATAAATTTTAATCAACAAATGATGGTTAACATGAAAAAAATATCTATTATTGGAGCAGGAAGCTGGGGAACAACTTTAGCTGTAATAGCAGCAGAAAATGGATATGAAGTTACTTTGTGGGCAAGAGAAAAAGAGACCATTCAGTCTGTCAATGAAAAAAGAGAAAATAAAAATTATCTTCCAGGAATTAAAATACCTGACAATGTCTACGCTGAGAGTTCTATAGAAAAAGTAGCGTCAAATGCAGATTTACTGATCAATGCTATCCCGGCGCAATTTACCAGGGAAGTAGCTAAACAATACTCCAAATATGTTAATTGCAACACTGTTGTTAATGTTGCAAAAGGCATTGAAGCTGGAACATACAAAAGAATGTCAGAAATTCTTAAAGAAGAACTAGGCAACGTTTCTATAGTATCTCTTTCTGGCCCAAATCATTCCGAAGAGGTGAGCAGAAAAATGCCAACAGCAACGGTTATAGCATCTGAAGATGTTAACTGTTTGAAAGATATTAAACAAATATTCCATACCAATTATTTCAGGGTTTTTACACATGATGATATAATCGGGGTCGAGGTTTGCGGAGCATTAAAGAATATAGCAGCTATAGCCACCGGCGTATGCGATGGCCTGGGTTATGGAGATAATGCAAAGGCAAGCATTATAACAATAGGACTAATGGAAATGAGCACGTATGGGAAATTTCTAGGCGCTAAAAGAGCAACCTTTTATGGTCTTGCAGGCGTAGGCGACTTGGTGGCAACATGTACAAGCAAACATAGCAGAAACAGGTTGGTGGGGGAAGGAATTGCCAAAGGCAAGAAAATTGAAGATATAAAAAAAGAAATGAAAGGCATGATAGCAGAAGGAATACAAACAACAAAAGCTGTTTACGAATTCAGCGAAAAAAATAAACTTTACATGCCTCTTACAAAGCAAGCTTATGAGGTACTTTACAAAAATAAAGATTTAAAAGAAGCTATATCAGACTTGTTGAAGATAGAATAAAGCATTATTCCTCAGTAAAATCTTCTACTTTCTCCTTGAGCTCTTCATTTTTCTTTAAAATGCCACGATTCCTTAGATACTCTCTTGCCAATATCCAAAAAAACAAGCCTAAGCTTTTTTTACCCTTGTTATTGCTAGGAACAACAAGGTCTATATTGTTTGATTGGTTATTAGTATCACATATTGCAACAATAGGGATGCCCATTTTCATACTATCCACAACAGCATTCCTATCTGGACCAGAATCAACAGCTAACATAACTTTAGCTTCAATGTAATTATCTAAGCGCGGATTTGTCAAAATTCCCGGAGGGTATCTTCCTGCAAATACTCTTGCTCCAATAACCTTATTAAACATTTTTAATGGCTTCCATGCACTTTCACGCCGCCCAACAACCAAGATATCTTCTGGATTATATTGGGCTAAGAATTTAGCTGCTATGTTCAGCCTTTCATCTATCTTCTGTAAGTTTAAAACAGACAACCCATCAGGTCTTGTTTTGTAGATGAATTTCTCCATGTATCTGGTTTTAAACTTTGTACCTATATGTATTCCAGACTTTAGGTACTCTTCTGTAGGAACCAAAAATTTTTCTTCTGCCATTGACAATTCCCTTTAATTTTCTTTGAATAACAGTTCAGAATATGAACTGCAATTTTTATTACCTCATGCAGCGTTATGCAAACCGTAGTTTGCATGTTGGTAATATGGTCTGGGAAGAATGTTTTATTTAAAAAGGTTTTGGAAATCGTAGATTTCCAAATCCCAGCAAATACTCAGGAATCTTTGATTTCTGGTACACCCAAAATCGCAAGCGATTTTTTAGTGTTTTTAATTTCTGCAGCTTTCTTAATTTGAACCAAAGACTTCAAAACCCTCATAAACAGGACCTTTTGGGGTTAAAGTGCTCTTTATCAATTTGAAATTGCTTATTCCTATTTTTTTATTTTCAACCTTTATTGTTTTTAATTTATCAATGAAGTTGTCTTTGTTTTCTATGTATTTTACTCTGGCTAATGTAACATGGGCTTTGAAGTTTTTCTCTTTTTTGAATAATTTTCTGAGGCTTTCATCAATGCCCTTTTGCAGCTCTAATATTGGCTTTTCTGGTTTTAGCCCAACCCATATAACCTTTATGTAGCCTTCATTTGGGAAAATACCAAGATTATCTAAAACAACAGAAAAAGGATTGAAATTTATTCTCTTTAAATTATCTTTAATTTCATCTGCAATATTGGGCTGAACCTCCCCAAGAAATTTTAATGTTAAATGTATTTGTTCTTTTTTAACAAATCTAATTTTATTAGAATTCATATATATTTTTTCTTGTATGCTGGTTAGATATTCTTTTATATCTTCCGGAATTTCAATTGCTATAAATAATCGCATTGTAGTGGTTTATACTTAAAACTATTTAAAACTGATTAAAAATAAAACAAAAAAGAAATAACCTTATTCTTTTTTCTCTTCTTCTTTAGCTTCTTCTTCTCCGAAATCTTCAGTATCTTCTATTTTCTGCTCTTCTTGAGCTGCAGGTTCCTGTTCAGGTCGCGGTTCACCCTCTGCTGGCGCTTGCTCTTGAGAAGCTTGATTTTCACCAACAACTTCCGCAAAGCCCACTTTCCTCAGCACTTTGGTGACTCTTATTTTCACTTCTTGGCCTTCTTTTGTGTTCGGAACAAACAAAACAAAACCATCTTTCTTTGCAATACCATCTCCTTTTTCACCTACAGCCTCTATCTTCACATCGAATTCATCTCCAATATTAACTGGAGCAGACATTTGTCTAAAATTTCTATCTTGGTACATATTTATTTCTCCCCCATATTTTGTTAAGCTTCTTAAGAAAATCTTAAGAAAAACCCAAGCTTGAGAATGGAGAAGTTCTATATAAATCTAATGGTTTTTTAAGTTAATTTTAAAACGCCAATCCGCCATCAACATTTATCACAGCGCCTGTTATGTACCTTGCTTTGTCTGATGCCAGGAAAACAATAACATTAGCTATGTCCTCTGGCTCAGCCTCTTCTTTCAATGGAGTCATATAATTTATTATCTTTTTTCTAACAAAAGGTATGTTTTTTGTTATATTGGTTTTTACAAAGCCGGGGGCAACAGCATTTACAGTTATCTTTTTTTTGCCAAGCTCCTTTGCCAAAGACTTTGTAAAACCTATTATTCCTGCTTTAGAAGCCGCATAATTACATTGTCCAAAATTCCCATATTGACCGACAATTGAGGATATACTTATTATTCTTCCACCTTCATGCATTAATGACAGCATAGCCTTAGTTACATAAAAAACACTGTTGAGGTTGGTGTTTATGACAGCATGCCATTCATCCACAGTCATATTTTTTAAGGTTCTATCTTTGACAATTCCTGCATTGTTGACAAGAATATGAATTTTTCCGAATTTTTTTTGTATCACATCAGCCATTTGCTTTACTTCACCAAAATTAGATACATCAGCCTTTGCAGCAATACTCTCAACACCATATTTTTTTACCTTATCAACAACCTTTTGGGCTTCTTTCAGATTATTATAATAATTGATAATGACATTTGCATTATTTTTAGCAAATTCTATAGCTATTTGTTCTCCAATACCGCTAGAAGCTCCTGTAATCAAAGCAGTTTTATTTTTTAGCATTTTTAATGAAAGTTCATTTGATGCCCACAACATAAGCCCATTCACATTGCCAAGATTTATCGTCTGCAAGAGGATTATTGTCCCTAAGTTCGCCAAAAAGCTGGAATGATGCCTTGGTTATCAGTTCGTCTCTGTCTTGGATTTCCTTTGGGGTTGGTTCTGTACCTCCAACTTCGGGCAGCATACCTGCTTGTAACCTTTTAACTCTCAAAAAGCCGAGATAGTCAGAATATTTTACTTTGAAGCATGAATAATATATTTTTACTTGTTTGAATCCAGCAACTTTAAGAGCATTGGCATATTCTTTGATGTCTCTAGGATATGGAAAAATAAACTTTCTCTGAGGTAAGAAAGCTTTTACCCTTTCATCAAGCCCTTTTCTGTACTCTTTGAACTGCGGCAGTTTCCTAATTAAATCAATTGCAATATCATGCACTCTATAAACAGTAGAATCAAGCATCAAGGCACCTTTTGGCTTGTCTTTTCTTTCAATATTCCCGCTATTAAACATAAAAGACCCCTTTGACTTTAAAGAATCAAAAATACCTTTAAAAGTATCTTTAAGGTTTGGGATTAGATGGACAACGTTTGAGGATAAAACTTGATTAACAGATTCTTTGCCAACAGTTTCAGATAAGGTTGAGTAATGTCTATTCTTCTTTTCTAATACAAAAAAATTTACATTTGGTCTGGAGTGTAGATATTCGTATGCTTTACCAAGCCACGCAGGAGAATTATCGACAAGCCATAGAGTAATTTTATTCTTAAATTTCTTAAGAATCCTAACAGACGATGTTCCAGTTCCAGCACCGAAATCAACAACAATGTCATTTTCTTTAATTTTTGGATCAATATACTTTATTAATTGATCTACACAATCATGCAGCCAAGAAGCATCAACAACAGCATCATGGAAAGCAATCGCACCTCTTGAAGCAGGCCTATCAGGCTTCCATGAGTTTAGTTTTTGTATAGTTATACCAACCACCATTTAATTAAGGTCATAATGATAACTTTTTAAATTTTCCCTTTTTATATAAATAAAGCGTTAGATTTATTAATAATACATAGCTACTAAAGAAGACAAGATGAATGGCAATATGAAAGCAGAATCTGTTGTAGTAGGAGCTGGTCCTGGAGGCTATGTAGCTGCTATAAGGCTGGGCCAGTTGAACAAAAAAGTAGTTTTGGTTGATGAAGATAAATTGGGTGGGATATGCCTTAATTATGGCTGCATACCCTCAAAAGCCCTCATTTCTGCATCTGAATCTTTTGACAAAATAAAAAATACCTCTAAGATGGGGATTAAAGTTGATAAAATTACAATAGATTTCAAGAAAATGCAGGAGTGGAAAGATGGCATAGTATCAAAGCTTAACCAAGGCATTGAGTTTTTATGCAAAAAAAATAATGTAACTGTCGTAAAAGGGACAGCATTTTTTGAAAACTCCAATAGATTAAAAATAACTAATGGCAAGGATATTTCTTATATTGATTTTGAGAATGCAGTGATTGCGTCAGGTTCAAAACCAGTTGAGCTGCCAAGCTTTAAGTTTGACGGCAATAAAATTATAAGTTCACGAGAGGCTTTGTGTCTGAAAGAAATTCCAAAGAATCTTGTTGTTATTGGAGGAGGCTATATTGGCCTTGAGCTTGGAACAGTCTATGCAAGGCTTGGAAGCAAAGTTTGTATTGTAGAAATGACAGAACAAATTTTACCAGGATTCGATAAAAGCGTTGTCAGTATTCTACAAAAAAATCTTGAGAGACTCAATGTGGATGTTTATGTCAACGCAAAAGCTGATAAAATTGAAAACAATAAAGTTGTAATAAATTCAAAAGAAAAAGGCAAAGTTCTATTAGATGCAAGCAAGGTTTTAGTTGCAGTAGGACGCTACCCAAATACAAAAAATTTAGGGCTTGAAAATACAAAAGTAAAACTAGATAAAAAGGGATTTATTGAAGTTGATAAAAATTTAAAGACAGATGATGGAAATATATGTGCCATAGGCGATGTTTCTATAGGGCCTATGCTGGCTCATAAAGCCTCTAGTCAAGGAAAATTTGTTGCAGAAGCAATTGCAGGAAATAAAGACAAGTATGAAAATGTAGTTGTGCCTGCAGTTATATTTACTGACCCGGAGATAGCTATTGTGGGGTTAAATGAACGGGAAGCAAAAAATAAGGGAATAAAAACAAAAATGGGGAAATTCCCTTTTAGTTTGTCAAGCAGAGCAATGACAAAAAATGAAACAGAGGGATTTGTAAAAGTAATTGCTAATGAAAAAAATAGTAAAATAATCGGGGTTCAAATTATTGGAAGCGATGCATCCGACCTTACAAGCGAGGCATCTTTAGCGATAAAAATGGGAGCGACATTGGATGATGTGGCCCTAACAATACACCCCCACCCAACATTAAGCGAAAGTTTAATGGAAGCTGCAGAAGCAACAATGGGGAAAGCCATACACATACTTAATCCCAAATAATAATTAAATTGCAGGATGTAGTAGCATCAAATCTGAAGTTACAGCTCTGCTATTGTGATTTTCTTAAGATATGGACTGTTGTTACACATCCTGCCCCACCAATATTATGCGCAAGAGCATATTCTATATTGTCAACTTGCCTTTTCCCTGCCTGGTTCCTTAACTGCAGAACAAGCTCATAAATCTGAGAAACCCCTGTAGCGCTTATAGGATGGCCTTTTGCCTTTAAGCCTCCGCTTGTGTTTGTTGGAAAAGCTCCGTTAATGTTTACTGTTCCCTCTCTTATTAGCCTGGCTCCTTCTCCCTTGCAGCAAAATCCAAGATCCTCATAAGATATAAGCTCTACAGGTGTAAAAGCATCGTGCACCTCTGCAATATCAATATTCTTAGCTGTTATCCCTGCTTGCTCATAAGCTGTTTTTGCAGCATTAATTGTGGAGTTCCATGAGGTTATGTTTTCTCTTTCAAAGCTTGACAACTTGCTTGTGCTTAATGCAGAGCCAGCAATCTCTATATCTGTTTTATCCTTGCTTATTATAGCTGCAGCAGCCCCATTACAGGGTATACTACAATCAAACAGCCTTAATGGAGATGCAACTACCGGAGATTTTTTTATCATTTCTAAAGTAATTTTCTTTTTGTAGAACCTCGCCTTTGGATTGTCAAATGCATTCTCGTGGTTCTTTAAGGCCACCAGTGCAAGGTCGTCAGATGTTGCATCATATTTCATCATATATTGTTGTGCAACCAGGGCATTCTGCGCAGGAAATATCAGGCCCTCTGCCTGCTCATAGATTCGTTCTCCACCCCTTAGCATTTCATCTGTAGCCTTTTCTGATATGTTTGCAACTAATTTTTCAAAGCCTATAACCAAAACATTTCTTGCATTATTTACTTTTTGAAAACTTACAGCATCCCATAAAGCTGCACCCCCACCACAACATCCTGCTGGTACTGTCAACATAGGAATTTTTTTCTTAAGCATGCTGCTTATCATGGGAGCTGTATGTTTCTGCCTTTCTCCATTAGACTCTGCCTCACTACTTGAAATAAATACAGCATCTATATCTTCTAATGACACATTCCCAGAATCAAGAGCCTCATTAACACAATCATAAATTCTTTCATAAGACCAATCTTGGCTTACATCAAACTTTGACATACCAGTGCCTTTTATATATACCATTTTGATAACTAGAACTTCTTCCGCACCTTCATTCCCAAGCCAATTATTTTCGACTTTAGATTATCTGCTACGGTAATGTTCTCTTTATTGGGGTTTTGCAAAATACTTTTCAACAGAATTACCTTTTCTATGTCACCCATCTCTTCAGGAATCTCTGCTATCGCCTTTACCCCAAGTTTTTCCATCTGCTCTATAGCATCTTTTCCATATGCTACTAGCCTGCTTTTTTTCTGCAGCATCTCTTTTGTTATAAATGATCCTATAACTAAGTTAACTTCTTCTCCTAATAGTCCTACAAGTTTTGCTGTCATCTTTAACGCTATATTGAAAATGTAAGGATTTGCTTTGCCATCAATAAGCTTCATATTAGTATGTGCAGAGGCATTATTTTCAGCGGCTTTTAAAGGACATTTTATTGCTTCCAGTTCGTCTCCAATAACCTCTATCTTTTCTGTGTCACAATTTCCTACTCCTAGCACATCCGCTATCTTAAGGTAATGTGGTTTTTTAAGCATGCTAGCTTCAGTAAAAACAGCATCCAAAGCCACAGGATCCTTGCTTAAGAACAGCATATTCAAAAATGCAGGTTCCCCTAACAAAGTAGGACCTTGAGCTTGCAAACCTATTGTTGCATCTCCTATACTTAAGAATTCGGGCACAACCTTAATCAATTTTGGCAGTGTTTTTTCTATGTCGTTCTTAAACATCTTTTTTTGTGTCTCTTCATCAACTATCCTTAGCATATTTTCCATTGCTCCAGAAATCACTATCTGCGAATTTGTTTTCATTACAGGCAGGTTTATTACTTTCCTTTCAAGAATTTCTCTTGCAATCCTAAAATTAAAATTATCATATGTTTTTTCAATATATTCTGATTTGGCCAAGTCAACAAAAGATATTTCATGCTTTTTGCAGACATCAAGAATTCCTGATTTCTTCGCAGAGGCCATAGTATCATTACCTAGCATTGCTTGTTCTGCAACAACAATATCTTTGATACCTTTTTCCTTTAGGTATGTAATTAAAGCATCTAACAATTCAGGATTTGTTGTTACAGACTGGTATTGATATGCAGGCTCTATTATACTCGGCTTTATTAGAATCTTGTCTTCAGGCGATATGCCGTAGTTGTGCAGCAACTCTATAGATTCCTTCAGATATTCATAAACATCATACTTTATTTTTGTTATTATTACTGCACCATCAGTTGTAGCAAGTGATATTTCATAGTCCTCTCCTATTTTATACTCTCTCATCGTCTTCTTTGGAATCCTATTGCTATGTTCATCTTCCAGAAGCAGAACGTAATAAGGTATTATTGGGTGCATTGGTGATGGAATATTAACCTTTGTTATGCCTATGACCTTTGCTTTTTTGCTTACCTGCTTTACAATTTTCCCTTTAGTGTATATGTCTCTCTTAATAGGGTAAATCCATTTTCTCTTTCCATCTTCAGAAACCCATCTTATTATCATCTTAACCACTTATGTGTCTTAGTATATGCACAGTCACAGTGCTTCCAACTCCACCTACATTATGCACAAGACCGACTCTTGTTTTATCAAGCTGCCTCTTTTCTGCCTGGCCGTGCATCTGCTTTACTACCTCATAAATCTGAGAAACCCCAGTAGCACTGACAGGATGGCCTTTTGCCTTTAAACCGCCACTGGTATTTACCGGCAATGCCCCGTTTATTTCTGTAATGCCCTTCCTGATTAATTTTTTTCCTTGACCTTTTTTTGCAAAACCCAAATCTTCATAAGCCATCAGCTCTACAGGTGTAAAAGCGTCATGGAGTTCAACAAAATCAACATCTTTTGGAGTTATGGCTGCTTGATTATAAGCGGATTTTGCAGCAAGTATAGTTCCTTGCCAGGAAGTCATATCTTCCGATTCAAAAGCAGGAAGCCGGTCTACATATAACGAGGAGCCAGCAATCTCTATATCTGTCTTGTCCTTGCTTATTATGGCTGCAGCAGCTCCATCTACTGAAATGCTACAATCAAACAGCCTTAATGGAGATGCAACTACTGGAGATTTCTTTATCATATCAAGAGTAACTTTCTTTTTGTAGAACCTTGCCTTTGGATTGTCAAATGCATTCTCATGGTTCTTTAAAGCCACTAGTGCAAAATCTTTGATTGTTGCTCCGGATATTATCATATACTGTTGTGCAATGAGGGCATTTTGCACAGGAAAACTGAGGCCTTCTGCCTGCTCATAGATTCTTTCTGAGGCCATCATTAAATTATCAGTGATATATTTTGTAGGACCTGACGTAAGTTTATCTACACCAACTACCAACGAGTTTCTGGCTTGCGAGTTAATTATGTTCCATAGTGCTGCACCACCACCGCTGCATGCAGCTGTTACTCTTATTATTGGTATATTTTCATCTTGCAGTATGCTGCTCATTACACCTTGAAATAGCCGTTGCCTTTCACCATCATTTGCAGAATCACCTTTTGCTATTATGATTTCATCTATTTCTGATAGAGGCATATCTGCATCATCTAAAGCCTCCATTATTGCATCATAGCAAAGCTCCTGCGTTGTTTTTACATGAGTCCAAAACTTCGTCATTCCAACACCTTTTATGTAGTGCATTTTAGATTAGAATTGAAATTATTTTTTGGTATACCTTTCCCTGAATTGTTTTTTGTCAACAATGGCCAAGACCATATTTACCTTTGAAACCAATTTTTCTTTTCTGAAAACGCTTCCACTTACAAAAGCTATTTTTTTGAACATAAAAGTAAGTTTAGCTTCAAACGTCAGGGTATGCCCCGGAAATGTTGGTCTGAAAAATTTTGCGCCCCTTATTTTATATGCCAAAATATCTTTCTCTTCGTGATTGGGAATATTATACCTTACGAGCATTGTTGCAGATTGCCCGAGACCCTCAACAATTAAGGCTCCTGGCATTATAGGGAAATCTTTGAAATGGCCTTTAAGG
>JASMFO010000044.1 GCA_030751755.1 Candidatus Woesearchaeota archaeon | reverse complement strand
CGAAAGAAAACCAGTCAAAGTTTTAGTAGCACCAGTGGGAGCTGAAATCAAAATATTGTTTCTGGAATGAATTTCCATAACTCCATATAATTGTGGTAAAGAATATTCTTTGAACCTGGTAAAGAACCATTTCTTGACTATAGGATTGAGTATATGGTCTATTTGTTCTGGTTTGTAAGGTTTTTGCATTGTAGTTATCATCGTCTTTAACTAATTATTTTCTATATTGAAAACAATTAACAATAAATTAAATGATAACTATGAGATACTGTGCGGATATAAAAATGTTATGTTAAACAAATAAAATATGTAATTTATTTTTTCTTTTCTTTTTTTGAGGAACTTGGTCTGCATTTAGTGCAGGAACCGCAACCTTCAAACATCATTGAAGAATTGCATCTAGGACAAACCATGTTACCACATTCTTCTTTTGTGTAACCGCATTTAATGCACTTATAGGCCATTGAACATCCTCCAGATCTGAAAAATTAATCCACCAACAAAAAAAGCTGTTATAATAGTTCCTAACCAGATTGCGCTAGCTATTTTAGCTCCCCTTTCTTTGTACAGGATTAAAATAGCAGCGATACAGGGTGTAAACAAGGTAATTGAGACTAAAGCCACTAAAAGCTGTATGGGCATTAAATTCAGATTAAAAAATCCTGCAGCTCCGAAATCTCTTCTTACAATACCCATGATATAGCCTATAGCAGCCTCTTTTGGAAGCCCCATCCAATTAACTATAATCGGAGATATTAAGTTTTGCAGCATAACAAGGATACCTGTCAGCTGGAAAATAGAGATAATCAATGCACCTACAAAAAACCATATTCCTGCTTCAATAAGAAAGTGTTTGGTGCGTACAAATGTTTTTAACACTATATTGCTTATTCGGGGTATTTGCAAAGCAGGCAAACTTAAAATTAAAGAAGAGGAACTGCCAGGAATAACTTTGTGTAATACTGTTCCAAGAATAACAAAGAATGCAAATATGATGCTTGCAAATGCAAGTGTAAAAAAACCTCCTGCTGTTGCAATAAGGGCAGTTATCACTGCCAACTGTGCAGAGCAGGGAACAGCAAAGTTAAGCAAAGCACTTGCAATATTTCTTTCTCTCTTTGTATCTAGCATCCTGGTAGTAATTGTAGCCATTGTTACACAGCCAAAACCTAAAATGAGGGGTATGACTGCTTTGCCGTTTAATCCGACTTTATTCAGCCATTTATCAATCAGGAAAGCCAGCCTTGGCAAATATCCTGAGTCTTCCAAAATAGACAAAAGAAGATAAAAACTTATGACTAAAGGCAACAGAAGCCCAATAAGATAAGCTACAGGCATTGTCAAAATCCCAAACTCTCCGACTAATAGCGTGTTTACCCATGAAGGAAAATAAAATAAATTTACAAATTGCTGGATATAAGGCACATAATGCCCTTGCATCATTATTTCCTCAGTAAATCCAACAACAGTTTGAGCAACAAAAACACCCACAATTTGATATGCTAAATAAAGTACTAGTGCCAAGAAAAAAAATCCAAAAAAAGGATGTATCATTAAAGATGCCAGTTTCTTCTTAAAGTCACTTTTTTTAGATTCATTTTTTTGTACAACAGTTATGACGTCATTTATTCTTTTTCTTCTTTGCTGATAAACTTCATCCGCAGAAATTTTTGTATCTAGTCCATACTTTTTTAGAACTTTTTTGTCAGATTCTAAAGCTAAAATGTATTCTATCCTGTTTTTGATTTTTTGCGATGATGTAACTATGGGTGATTTATAGTTGTATTGAAGTTTTGTGGACGGCTTAATATTTGAAATATTAGCCTTGATTTCTGAAACACCAGTTCCTTTTACTACATCAATTGGAATAACTTTAACTCCTAATTGTTTAGATAATTCTTCAACATCAATTTTAATTCCATTTTTTTCAGCCTCATTTTTGAAATTTAAAGCAACTATCAATGGCAAACCCATGTCTATAAGCTGTAAAGTCAAAAAAAGCTCCCTGTCAAGATGAAGAGCATTAACTACATTTATTATCTTATGTGCCTTAAGGATTATTTTTTTAACAATATTTTCTTCTGTATTTATAGAAGATATACCATAAACTCCGGGGGTGTCAATAACTGCGTAGCCTTTATATTTACCTTGGTATATCTGCAAAGTAGTTCCAGGATAATTTGAGACATGAGTGTAAATCCCAGTCAGTTTATGAAAAATAACAGATTTTCCACAATTGGGATTGCCTACTAAAAGAATATTTCTTTCTTTTATTTCAAATTGTTCTTGTTCTTCATGGCAATGAGTCATGTGCAACACTTACCTCAATCAATTTTATGTTTTCATTGCCCAAGATAATCTCCTGGGAATTATGGATCAAAACAATTGGCCCGTTAGAAATTTTTTTACAAATTTTAATAGTACCCCCCACTTGTAAACCCATTTTCAATAAATGAAGTTTTAATGTATTGCTCTTTATAGAAGTAATTGTTACTTTCTGATTTGATTTAACCTCGGATAATAACATTGCAATCACTCAGCAGAATTTGCTCATACACCTAATTTTAAAAAAGTTTCGGTAAGCCTAAATTATTGTGATTGTTTTTTTCTCAGCATTCCGCCATATAAGAATCTGTGGTCATAAGCAATACTAAATGATACAAAAGATTTATAAATCTCTTCCTTATTCCATTCATTGTGCTAACACAACTTAGCCGTTCTATTGCCGCAAGGCAAGGATCAAGAATAATCGTTATAATTTAGGCATAGTCAATGTTTAATCGAGCTGGGAACACAATTCCGGATCGCTTGCGTTGTTTCAAAACATGATGCTCGCAAAAATTGACTTGACTAATTTTTTAAGGTTAATAAGACAAAATGGCAAATATATACAACTGCGACCCATCTGAACTAATAGAAAAATCTTCAGAAGAATTAAAGAAATTAGAATCAATAAAAGCGCCTGATTGGGCCCTGTTTGTTAAGACTGGTATGCATAAGGAAAGGCCTCCATTAAAAAATGATTGGTGGTATGTGAGAACAGCTTCTGTTTTGAGACAGATTTATAGGTTTGGTCCGATTGGAGTTTCTAAATTAAGGACAAAGTATGGCGGTAAAAAAAACAGAGGAGTAAAAAAATCACATTTCTACAAAGCTTCAGGGAGCATAATAAGAAAAATCATACAGCAGCTTGAGAAAGAAGAGTTTGTAAAAAAAGACCTGAAAAGCGTGCATAAAGGACGTTCAATAACATCTAAAGGCAAGAAATTCCTCGATGATATTGCTAAAACAATTTCAAAAGCAGAAGTAAAAGTCGAGAAAAAAGAACCAGAAGTTAAAACAGAAGCAAAAGAAAAACCTCAGGAAGCAAAGCCAGAAACAAAAAAAGAAACGACACCAGTCAAGAAAGAAACACCAAAAAAAGACGAAAAACAAATGCAAAAAGAAGTTCCAAAAACTCAATAAAAAAACGATGCAAAACTGATCAATAATAAAAAATATTTTCAATGCATAATGTGATTTAAATTTAATATGGAATAATGAGATAACAAATAATTGATTAATAATTAAAAAATAGTATTGTTAAAAAATGAGCGAATTAGACGAAATAAAGCAAAGGAAAATGGAAGAGCTGAAACAATCTCAGCTTGAGCAATCGCAGCAGCAATCCCTTGAAGAAGATCAGATAAAGCAGCAGATAGCACAATTAGAAATAATGATTAAGCAGGCTCTGACAAAAGATGCTTTGCAGAGATACGGAAACTTAAAAACTGCATCACCTGATAAAGCTGTTCAGGTATTAGTAATTTTAGCACAAGCTTTGCAATCCGGACAAATAACAAAAGTTGATGATGACACCTTAAAGGAAATTTTGAAAAAAATAACTCCTGAGAAAAAAGATATCAAGATCAAGAGGGTATGATGGCACGCTACAAACATCCAAGCAGAAAGAAAAGATTAGCAAAGAAAGCTAAGTTGACTAAATGGGCTCCTTTTTGGTCAGTGCCAAAGATATACGGCAAAACAAGAAGAGTTCATCCTGGAAGGCATACTAAACTTAAGAGAAGTTGGCGTAGAACTAAATCAAAGGCTTAAACATGGCAAAGAAAGAAGAAACAACAAAAATAGTATTAGAACGAACATACAATGTTCCTTTAAGGAAAGAATTCCAAAAAGTTGCTAACTGGAGAAAGACAGAGAAAGCAGTTACAGCTCTAAAACAATTTATTTCTAAACATATGAAATCAGATGATGTCATTATTAGCAGATATGCAAACCTTGAATTGTGGAAAAACGGAATCAAAAATCCACCGCATCAT
>JASMFO010000043.1 GCA_030751755.1 Candidatus Woesearchaeota archaeon | reverse complement strand
ATAGTGGTCAAGCATGCCTGAGATTTTTTTTATGTTAGTGGTATTTACCATCCTAGTTGCACTAATTTTTGATTTTGGTAATGGCCTAAATGATGCTGCAAATGCCATTGCAACTGTGGTTGCAACCAGGGCATTGCCTTTATGGGGTGCTGTTGTTCTCGCTGCTTTTGGCAATTTTGCTGGTGTGTTTATTTTCGGTGTTGCTGTAGCTACAACAGTTGCTAAAGGTCTTGTAGACCCTTCTATTGTTACAGTTTATGTGATCCTTGGAGGTTTAATTGGGTCTATTTTTTGGGTATATTTTGCATCCTACAAGGGTATTCCTGTTTCAGCATCACATGCTTTATTAGGTGGTTTTATAGGGGCTGCCTTGGTTAAAGCTGGAATACCTGCATTAAAACTTGGAGGTATCATCAAGGTATTGATATTTATAGTAGCTGCTCCTGTTTTAGGCATGATAAGTGGTTTTGTGTTTTTTGTTTTGATAATGTGGATTTTCAGAAGGGCTGATCCAAGCAAAATAAACAAATGGTTTAGGCGCTTGCAACTTATTTCAGCCTCATCTTATGCTGTAACCCATGGAGCAAATGATGCGCAGAAAACTATGGGGATAATAGCCCTTTTATTGTTCAGCTCCGGTTTTCTTGGGGAGGAGTTTTATGTTCCACTTTGGGTTATTATGGCATCTTATACAGCTATAGCTTTGGGGACTTTAGCTGGAGGTTGGAGAGTAATAAAAACCATGGGAGTTAGACTTACAAAGTTAAGGCCTGTTCATGGTTTTTGCGCTGAAAGTGCTGGTTCTCTAGTGCTGGCTTTTACAAGCATAACAGGAATTCCTGTAAGTACAACACATGTAATAGCAGGCTCAATAATGGGGGTTGGAGCGACAAGAAGATTATCGGCAGTAAGATGGGCTATAGCTAGAAAAATAGTGTGGGCATGGATCTTAACAATACCTGCTGCTGCAACTGTTTCCGGAGTTAGTTATTTTTTTATTAGTTTGTTTATTTGATTACCTTCTCCATATCAAAACAATATTAATCATAATTGATATGATTATTAAGAATAGTGGAATTAAGGCTTTTGCTTTTTCTGTGCTGGATTCATAGATAATGCCGCGATTCATTAAAACATTATTTGCAGTAATTAAATTTTCTGCGTTATTGTTTTCATTATTATTTAAATTCTCAATATTATTACTCTTTAATTTATTATTAATAATTATATCTTTGGTTATTTCATTATTGGTTTTTTGATTGTTTTTGTTGACTATAACTTTAAATTTGTAATTTCCTGGTTCTGCTTTATCTACGATATTGCTTAACTCTACAACTTGCAATGAGTTTGATTTCAAAATAAATTCTTTCTTATTTTCTTCTCTTTCTCCAGAGTAGGATTTTGGTCCTCGGTAGACATAGCTCCATAATTTTATTGGTATGTCTTGATCATTATTATTATCCAATACTATTTTTGTATTAAATTTTTTATCTACTTTGATGTTTTCATTAAAATCCTGTATGTCGAAACTGAATTTTTTGGGTGAAAAATGTTTGGTCTGGACTATCTTAACATCGCACATTGAATCTGTTAAATCTTCAATTTCAACTTCTTCCTCATCTTCTGAATCTAAGCCGCGGGCTATTATTATATAGTCGTCATCGTCAAATTCTTCGTCACAATTTGGCTTTATTTGCACAGGCAGTGTTAAAGAATAATTTGTATATTTTAGCTCAAGATTAGTTTTTGACTGCTTGCTTAGCCTGTTGCCTTTCTTATCTTCTATCCATATAGCAATACTTTTTTTATTTGTGTTACCTTTATAAGCATTTAATTTAAGCCTTATTGTCTGGCCGAATTTTGCTTTTTTATCAGAGCCCAAATCATAAACTTTTGCTATATCTATGGAGGATTCTTCTTGCAGTAGTTCGCCTTTTATTGTTATAATTCTGTTATCAAAATTATTTTCTATGTTAGTATCATTGCACTGGACAGTTATATTGGAATCCATAAAATAGGATTTTTCTTCTTCCAGATTTGGGGTATATGTTGTAGATGTTCTTTGCTTTGTTATTGATTGATTGGTAAATGGTTTGTATTCTTTTATTAACTTGCCATTAAGGTCCTCTATTTTAGCTCTTGATGTAAAATTTGTTGATGAACCGCTTATTTTTGATGTCCTTATTTTGAAAGAAAAATCAGAAGAATTGTCGAAAATTGTTTTTGCAATGATAAAATCAACTGCATAATCGCATCCTTGTTCTGTTATTATGCTTTCATCATTAGCAAAACCTGGTGTAGGGTTTGATTTGAATAAAGTTGTATTTACAAAAGTCCAGCTTAGATCTTCAGTAGTTGCATTATAGATTTTTTCATCTATTAGATTTTCATCGTTATCATATAAATAAATTGTTTCGCCATTGTTGCTTAATCCATATCCACCAATTGAGGAATCATCAATATATAAACTCACAGCATCAGAACTTACATTAAAATTATTATAGACCCTTGTAGCTTCATCTGTTATTATAGCATAGCCGAAAGCTTCTATTATTGTGCCTTCTTTATTGTATAATCCGCCTTCTATTGTATCATTATCTGAATCATCTCCGATAATCCAATTGCTTACATTAACACTTACATTTTGATCATTATAGAGCTCAACCCATTCGTTTAATGACTCGTCTGCTATAGTGTCTGCCATTATCTCATTAATTATCATGCCATTAGAAATCTGCATTAAGATTATGAAACATGATAAATAAAGCAAAGGCTTCATTTTTAAATACGGTTGTTGAATGATATATAAATATTTGTCACATTACTATTTTATAATGATAATAAAAGTTTAATAAGAACAGTATTAATTCCGATATAGGGTGTTGTTTTTGGGATTTTTAAAGTTCTTAAAAAGGGAGAAGAAGGAGCCAGATTTGGATTTGGAAAAGATGGAGGATTTGGATGTTCCTCCACCGCCTCCGGGTCTTGGAGAAAAGGGGTTGAAAGAAGTGCCTGAGTTTCCTGAGCTGCCAGAGTTGCCTGAGAAACCTGCTCCAGAGATGGGAGAAAAACCATTATC
The DNA here is from genome assembly GCA_030751755.1 of Candidatus Woesearchaeota archaeon. Taxonomy (GTDB): domain Archaea; phylum Nanobdellota; class Nanobdellia; order Woesearchaeales; family GW2011-AR4; genus JACPJP01. The sequence continues at coordinate 388 of JASMFO010000043.1, read as the reverse complement.
TGAGATAAAATTTCCAAAAGAAGAACTTCCGAAATTAGAGCTCCCAAAAGAAAAGCCGCTTCCTGAGCTGCCAGAATTAAATATGCCTGGTGTGCCTGAGTTTCCGGAACTTAGTGAGGATATAGAGTCAAAACAACCGCAACTACTTAAACCAGAACCCAAGATTGAATTTCCAAAACCAATAGAAAATATGGGAATGCCCCAACCTTCACAAGCCCCCGAACCTATATCAAGTGCACCAAAGCCACTCTTTATGCAGCCTAAAGCCGAGGTGTCTGAACCTGCACCAAAAATAAAACCTTATGAAAGATTTGAAAGGGCAGCCGTCAGGGAAGAAAAAGGTGTATTAAGACATAAGGGAGTACAAGAGCCAATTTATATAAGGGTT
>JASMFO010000042.1 GCA_030751755.1 Candidatus Woesearchaeota archaeon | reverse complement strand
TTTGGCTGCTTTTTCTAAATCTTTTATGTTTTTTACATTTAATTTTTTATAGAGCTTCATGATTGTTTTTGGGCCTAAGCCTGACACGCTACCAAGCTCTTCCATATTTACAGGAACTGCTTTCTTTAGTTTTTCATAATATTCTAATTTTCCTGTTTCGAGAAACTCAGATATTTTCTTTGTTAGTGCTTCTCCAACTCCAGGAATATCATCTAACTTCCCTTTTTTCCAGACTTCTTCTATATCTTCATCTAAGTTCTCAATAACTAAAGCTGCTTTTTCATAAGCTCTTATTTTGAAAACCATCTCTTCTTTAATTTCGAGAAGCTGTGCTATATTTCTTAATAAGGAAGCTACTTCATAGTTTTTCATATAGGTTTATTTAATTTAGAAGTATATAATATTTATGCCAAACTCCTCAACAAATACCCAATTGCATAAGCAATGATTGCTGCTGCGCTGCCTATAAGCAAAGTTTGCATGCCACTTTTGAACCAATTCTTTCCTGTTACGTAGATTTTTGCAGCGCCAATAAAGAAGAAGGCAATTAATGTCAGGATAACTGCTAATGGAAATACTATTGCTTTTACTGTTTCAGAAAAAAATGAGATGAAGTAAGGTAGCAAAGGTATTGCTCCAACCACTAAAAATGATACAAATGTTACCATGCCTTTTTTTGCCGGAGAAGTTTTTTCTTCAATAAGATTAAGCTCATCTACCATCATTGTGTCAACCCAAACTTTTTTATTGGAAGTTATGGTTTTGACTGCATCTTCTAATTGCTTGCCTTTGAAACCCTTTCTTTTGAAGATTTGCCTTATTTCTGCTATCTCTCCTTTAGGATAATGCTCTACTTCCCATTCCTCTCTTTTTCTTTCTCTTTGCGCAAATTCTATGTCAGATTTTGAGCTTAGGTAATTACCAATAGCCATGGAAAAACCATCTGCAATCAGATTTGCTAAACCAAGAATTATGACAATATTTGCAGATAATGCTGCACCTGCTACGCCAGAAACAACTGCAAATGTGGTTATAGATCCATCTATAGCTCCAAAAACAAAATCACCAACATAAGAGCCTTCATGCTTATGAAGTTCTGTAGCTCTTATAGCTTTGGTTTGGTGTGCTGTTTTTGTGGCTTCTATATTTTTGGTATTATATGCAGTTCTTGCTTTTTTTAGTCTTGCTGTCATTTTAGTACGTTAAAAACTGTTTCAATAATTAATTTCGATGAATAAGAATAATAAATATAAAAATAATATAAAAATGTATTGTTTATAAAATAGTGTTGCCTAAGAAAAATCATCTAAAGTCTTATGTGTTTTTAAGAAGTTGTTTGCTTTTATTAATATTTCCTTTGCATTCTTATAAGTTAGTTTTTCTATTGCTTTATCATAAGCAAGCCATTTAAAGCCAATATGCTCAAAAGAAAGTTTTATTTGCTTTGTTTGTGTTTTTGCAAGATAGAAAATGACCTCTTTATTGATTAATTCTCCTTTAAACTTGAAATAATACTGCATTTTTTCCTTAAATTTAGGGATAATTTCAATATCTTTAATTCCAGTTTCTTCTTTTACTTCCCTTTTCACTGTTTCTGTATCTGTTTCGTTTGCTTCTATATGACCTTTTGGGAAGTCCCAATGGCCTTCTTCATAGTGTAAAAGAAGAAAAATTGGCTCTTTTTCCTTTATAAACACTACTGCTCCTGCTGATCTTTCATTTTTCATTTAATAGTGCTATTTTAAAGGTTTTATATATAGTTTTTGTGGGTTTTAAAGCTATAAATCTGCTATTAGTGCTTGGTTTATAAATCAGAACCGAAAGGTTTAAATATAAGTATTCCAATGAATATGTTAAAAAGGTGGTATTAGAGTACAGGAAAGTTTATATACTACAAGCACGTAAACTGTTTGCTAGGTCCTTATAGAACAGGGTGGAGTTCTGGGCCAATTACAGCAATAAAAAAAGGAGATAAATATTCCAATCTAATTTTATTAGTGGGGTGGAAATAGTTTAGATGCAAAAAACAAGATAAGGCTATGGAATGCAAAATGAAAATTACAAATACCAAAATTTACGAGACTGTTAAGGAAGTCGTTGGGGAAGACAGCTTAAAAGTAGTTGAATTCCTTAAGGATAAGAAGAATATTTCTGATTTTAAGATTGCAGAAAAGGTAAAAGCAGATATACATGATATAAGAAACATTCTGTACAGGCTTTACAATCATAATTTAGTTAGTTATTACAGGAAAAAGGACAGGCAAAAAGGTTGGTATATAAGCTACTGGACCTTTAACAAGAAAAGGATTAAGGATTTAATGAAAAATCTTCATTATTCTAAGATTGAAAAGTTTACAGAAAGGCTTAAGGTAGAAGAAGATAATCGTGGAAATTTCTATCTGTGCCCTAACGCATGTGTAAGGGTTAATTTTGAGAAAGCAACTGATTTTGAGTTCAAATGTCCTGAATGCGGTGTTATACTAAATCATCAGGATAATGATAAAACTATTGAGTTCCTGCAAGGCAGGATTAAGGAACTACATGCAACAAATGGATTTGCCAAGATGGGCAACGGGTTTGCTACAGCTGGAAATGGTTTAAAGATTGGTAATGGGCATAGTAACGGTCATAAATTAACCAGTGTAATTAAGTCCAGCAAAATTGTTAGATCAGCTCCTAAAAAAGCTAAGAAAAAGAAGTAGATTTATGATTTCTTTATTTTTGTGACAAAGAATCCTTCCGTATCATTATCCTGGGGCCAGATTCTTAAGCATTTTTTGACTTCTTCATTATACTTGTTGTTGTCAAACTCTAGAATTGGTTCACTCCGTTTAATGCTGTTTAACCCTATTTCCTCAACTTTAGCATTTTCATATTTACTTAATAAAAAATCAATTACTGCTTCGTTTTCTTCAGGCTCATTAGAGCATGTTGAGTAAACTAAGGTTCCGTTGGGTTTTAATATGTTGAAAGCAGTTTCTATTAGCTGTTTTTGAGTTCCTGCAAGTCTTCTTACCATATTCGGATTCCAGATTCTTAATGTTTTCAAGGATTTTCTTATTGTTCCAGTGCCAGAACAAGGTGCATCAACCAGAATTTTATCAAATTCTATATTTGATCTTTTGAACCATTGGCCCTGCATTAAAGTTATTACACAATTAGTTATTCCACACCTTTGAACATTTATAGATAAAGGCTTCATTCGTTGAGTCTGGTAATCATTTGCAACTAAAATTCCTTTATTGTTCATTAAAGCTGCAAGTTGAGTGGTTTTGCTTCCAGGGCTAGCTGCTATATCCAAAACAACATCAGTTTCTTTTGGCTCTAAAACCAAAGGGGGAATCATAGAAGCTGCTTCCTGAATATAAAAATAGCCCAAAGAATGCTCTATTAGATTTCCTATATCTCTTCTTTCTTTTTTTATGTGCTCAATGTAAAAACCATCTTTGCACCATGGTATTTCTTCTAAATTCCAGTTTTTCTCCAGTCTTTTCTTTAATTCGTCTAGGGATATTTTTAATGTGTTAACTCTTATTGACCTCCTTAAGAAAGATAATGAATATTTTTTAAATTCTTTAAAGTCTGTTAGTTTTTCATATCTTTCAATGAATTTCTCCTTGAATTCAATTTCTTCTGAATCTGGCATTTCTGTTGGCATTTTAAATAACTCTGTATAGGGAATCAGTTTTTTGTTTCTAATCTAACGCTGATTAATAATCATGAATTTCCAAATCTTCAACAGGAGTTTTATCGCCCTCTAATGAAGGTCCTCTCCCATTTAAGATAACTGGTAATAACCTATCTTCGATGTAATGGGCTGCTGCTCGATGACTTCATCCAATCCTAGGATCCATACTTTCGTATACGCCCTCTTCTACCTCGCTTACCGGAAATGCAGGAAATGTATCATTATGATCAATTCCTTTAATTATAGATGCTAAATTAATTACTCCAATTGTTCTATTTCCAAAATATAACCTATCCACTTGTAAATCCAATAAGATTATATCGCCTATTTCGGGTATTTCTTCTGGCATAATGCAAGAAAACAGTAATTATAATTTAAATGTTGTTAAAATTAAAGGGGGTTTCCAAAAGCTGAAAATGCAAGTGCTGTATGCAATATTACTGAGATAATAAATATCCACCAATAATAGCAATGCATAGCATAGAATTTTTTATACCATGCATACTGCATCATCCTGCTTGTAAATTTTTGCCCGGCTAAACACCTGCATGAGAAAAAAATCAATACAATACTAAATAAGTTAACTATGCCTAAAATAAATATTAATTTAACGCCTAAATCAGGATTTAACACCATTTTAAATTGTTTTCACCATATATGGGCCTTGTTTTTTATAGTCAAGCTTGGCAAAATATTGCCTTGCCCCTATGCCTGAAATTACTACTATTTTATCTTTTCTGTTTTTTGAAGATATTTCTTCTGCTGTTTTTAACAGTTTCTTTCCAATGCCCCTATGCTGGAAGCTTTCATCTGATTTTTTTCCTATTGGCACTGCTGATGAGTATATATGAATCTCCCTTACTAATGCTGAATCTTTTGTTATTTCTTTTCTTAAGAATTGTGAGGGGAATCTTAATCTGCAATAACCAACTAAAATATCATTTTTTCTATCTTCTGCTGCTATGAAAAACTCTTTTCCCTTTGACGCTTCATATTCTATTATTTTTATCTGGATCTTGTTGATATTTGTTGTTTTATTATTCATGATATTAATTCCTGCTTCCCTGCATCTTATGCATCTGCATTTGATATTTTTTTGTTTACATAATTTTTCAACATACTGCCTTAAGTTTGTTTTATCAACGCCTGCTTCTGTCATAAAAGTAGGTATGTCTCTTTGAACACGCATAATCCTCACATACTCAGGTATAAATTTTTTAAGTTTAATTATTAAATCAGCCGCTTGTTTTGTTGTTAATGGCTTAAATTTTCCTTTTTTGTATTCCTGAAATAATCTGGTGCCTTCCAGGACCATGCATGGATATATCTTAAGCATATCCGGCTTGAAGTTTTCATCTTTAAACAAGGCTTTCAAGGCATTTAGATCTTGTTTTTTTGTAACTCCCGGCAAACCTGGCATAATCTGGTAATTTATCTTAAAACCTAAATCCTTAAGGATTCTTGTGGATTCTATTGAATCTTTTACTAAATGACCCCGGTTTATGTTTTCAAGAACTCTGTCATATACTGTCTGTATGCCCAGTTCAACTCTTGTGCAGCCAAGCCTTAACATCTCATTGCCCTGCTCTAACTTTCCATAATCCGGTTTTGTCTCTATTGTGATTCCAACACATCTTATGCCTGCTTTTTCATTTTTAATCTGTTCTGCTTCAAGGTTTGTTTTTTTGTTCTTTATTTTCAGGAGTTTTTTGTGTATTCTTTTTGTTCTTTTTTCATTTGCAATATCTCCTGGAAGCTCAAAAAAGTCCTTGAATTTGATTAGATTCAATTTGTTATTTTTGCTGATGAATAAGGATGAGAAGTCATTCATTGCCTGCAATGCATTTTTTGTGAAGCTTTCCTGATAAGCCTTTGAGCAGCTTGGAAAAGTCCCCCCCATGATAATCAACTCTAGTTTATCAGGAACATGAGCTGCGGCTACATATTGCTCTAACCGGTTCATGACCTGGAGATAAGCATTGTATTTGTTTCTTATTGCTCTTCTAGTAGCAGGCTCTTTTCCAGTATAAGATTGGGGTACAGTGCCAAAAACAGAATTAACACCTCCAGGACAATAAGAGCATCTTCCATGAGGGCAGGGATGAGGTTTTGTCATTATTGCGCATACTGCTACGCCTGAAATAGTTCTTGTTGGCTTTGCAAGAAGAAATTTTCTTATTTTCGGAATGTCTTTAATATCTGCATTGAGCAAAATATCTATATCTCTTGGGATTTTCTTTAAACAAAATTTCCTGCATAGCCTTGTCTTTTCTACTGCAATCTGTTTTTTTGTGGGTTTTTTCTTTTTTATTAATTCAATTACTTCCCTGAAAAAATCTTGTTCCATAATGCCTGAGAAAAGTTAGGGGTATTTAAAGGTTGAGTGTTGTTGGTGGTTGAGTTTGACACAAATATAGTTGCCTCAAATTAGGAATAACAATTTCTTTAATATTCCATTAATTTTTTAAATAATGAATATTTTTTATAAAAAATGGGGTGTAAAAATAATACCTAGTATCTAAGCAGGTACAATCCTTTTAGTAATGGTTTCCACTTTGGTAGTGGAAATGATTATTTAGATGGTGTTGTTGAAAGTAATTCTGTAACTAATTCTGGTTTTGTTTTACTCAAAACAAACCAAACAGTTTTCCGATAAAGAATATGTAAAATAATAAAAGCATCCAGCCTTCCCATCTTGTGACTTCTTTTCCCAAAGTTATGAAGAAAAACAATAAGGTTGCTACCATCATCATTGGCAAGCCAAAACTAAGTATGCTTGGAGGGATGATTAAAGCTCCAAACAAGGCAGGCACTCCCATAACAGCAAAAGTATTGAATATGCTTGAGCCCAATATGTTTCCAACTGCTATCTCATGCTTTCCTTTTCTTACTGCTGTAATGCTTACTGCCAGCTCAGGCAATGATGTGCCTAAAGCTACAGCACTTATAGCTATTATCTCTTTTCCCAGACCGAATATACTAGATAATCTAATAACAGATTCGACAGTATACTTTGCACCAATAAAAATAAAAACAGCGCTGGCAATAAGCACAATAACAGTTTTTGCATCTAGTTTCTTCCTGCCTTTAAGCTCTCCCCTCATTTCCTTCTTTATTTCAATATCTTTATGTTCCTTTTCAGAACTGGTGATATAGAAGAAATAAATAACAATGCCTGAAATTGACAACAAAGCCTCTGGCAAAGTAAAAATACCATCCCAAATCATTGCAGTAAACAAGAATGCCGAACCTACTAATATTGGCAGGTCAACATGAATAAGCTCATAAGCAATTTTTAATTTTTTGCCAATAACAGCAGCAATGCCAAGGACAAGAAATATATTTGCTATATTTGAGCCAACTACATTGCCTACAACTATTTCTGAAGATTTGTTTAAAACAGCGAAAATTGAGGAGATGAGCTCTGGCATAGAGGTTCCTATTGCTACAATAGTAACTCCTACAATGAAAATTGGCATGCCAAAAAATAACCCTATTTTTTCAGCAGAGTCTGTAAAATAATTTGAAGCCTTGATTAAAACAAACAGGCTAACTGCAAAAATTCCAATCCAAATAAGTATATCTAACATTGTTTTTTATCAAATAA
>JASMFO010000041.1 GCA_030751755.1 Candidatus Woesearchaeota archaeon | reverse complement strand
CACTAGTTTTAAGTCAAAAAAAGGAGACATTACCTATTCATTTGAGGAAATAAACAGCATCTTAAATCAGAAAAAGGAAGAAAAGGAAAAAATCTATTCCAGGGATGTAAAAATTGATTGTGAAATTGATCAAAAAGAATTATATTCCTATGAAAAAGCATTAGTTGAATGCAAGATTAAAAATATTGGAAACACTATTCTAAAGAATTTGAATATATGCTTTGAATCAGAATGTTCTAAGGATGATTTAGGAATTGTACAGGAAAAAAATTTTAATTATTCTGTTGAAAAATCTGTAACAGGAAATCAGGAATCTGTTTTCAAGGTAATAAGTTCTGATGTTTCAAAAGCAGAATACATTGAATATAATGTTCTGGATAAACCAGAAATAAAAATAAATGAAATAGAAACTCCTGATGAAGTTGAGTATAAAGATAATTTCAAAATTAGCTTTTTATTAAGCAAAGAATCAAATTCTGTTCCGGAAAATGTGGAAGTTATTGTATCCCAGAATAATTTTGAGCAGGCATGGACTGTAAAAGAGCTTCCAGAAAACAGAAAATTTGTGATTAATCTGCTAGGTAAAAATTTGAAGAAAAATGTTAATGAGTTCAATATTGTTGTCAAATATGAAGATGTAAATGGAAAAAATTATGAAACAAAAGAAACATTTAATGTTGAATTAATTAATGTTAATTTTATTCAAAATGTTTTATTGGTTTTAAACCAATTTGTGTTGTTTGTTGGGAATTTGGTATCATAAAAATATTATGCAGCTTCTTCCCCCTTTTCTTGCATATTTGTTCCAACGTTTTTTAATTTCCTTCTATATTGTAAATAATTAAATTTAACCAGTTTTAAATTATTTTCAATATTGAAATTTAATAAAAATCAATAAATTTATAAAGAAAAGCAATATTTGAGGTTATTATGGATAATGAAACTAAAACTAATGTAATTGAAAGAATCGTACCAGACACTTCTGTAGTAATTGAAGGGCTATTATCAACTAAAATCAAAAATAATGAAATAAAAGCTAATGAAATAATAATCCATGAAGCAGTTCTAGCAGAGCTAGAACATCAAGCTAACTTAGGCAAATCTATTGGTTTTGTAGGCCTGGAAGAAATCAGTAGATTAAGGGAATTTGCAGCTAAAAACAATATCAGCTTAGATTTCAGAGGCGAACGTCCAAGAGCAGCTGAAATAAGACATGCTTCTTTAGGTGAAATTGACGCTTTAATAAGGCAGCTAGCTTTTGATGAAGATGCTACCTTAATTACTTCAGATAAAGTGCAGTCAGAAGTTGCACTTGCAAGAGGTATAAAAGCAATTTATTTTAGAGGTCCAGAGAGAGGATTAAAAAGACTAAAACTAGAAAGATTCTTTGATGAAACCACCATGTCTGTTCATTTAAGAGAAAATGTAATGCCTCATGCTAAGAAAGGAATGCCTGGAAGCTGGGAATTTAAGCCTTTAAGGAAAGCTATTGTTAAACAGGAAGAAATCCAGGAAATAACTACAGAATTAATTGAGGAAGCAAAGCTGAGAAAAGATGGTTTTATTGAAATAGAAAGAAAAGGCTCTACAATTATTCAATTAGGAAAGTTTAGGATTGTTATAACTAAACCACCTTTTTCTGACGGTTGGGAAATTACTGCTGTAAGACCTGTAAAAAGATTAAATTTAGGTGATTACAAATTAAGTGATAAGTCAAAAAGAAGGATTTCAACACAAGCAGAGGGTGTCCTAGTTGCAGGTTCTCCGGGCATGGGAAAAACAACTTTTTCTCAAGCTCTTGCTGAATTTTACGCTTCCCAGGATAAAATAGTAAAAACAGTTGAAGCACCCAGGGATTTAATCTTACCAGACAGTATAACACAATATGCGATAAGCCATGGAAGCTCACAGGAGATCCATGATATTTTATTATTATCAAGGCCGGATTATACTTTCTTTGATGAGATGAGAAATACTGATGATTTTAAATTATTTGCAGACTTAAGGCTTGCTGGAGTAGGTATGGTTGGCGTTGTTCATGCAACCAGCCCAATAGATGCTATACAAAGATTTCTTGGCAGAATAGAAATGGGCGTTATTCCGCAAGTTGTTGACACTGTTTTCTTCATAAAAGAGGGTTTTATTAATCGCGTTCTTTCATTAAAAATGACAGTCAAAGTCCCATCAGGAATGACAGAAGCAGATTTAGCAAGGCCAGTTGTTGTAGTAACTGATTTTGAGACTGGAAAAGAAGCATATGAAATCTACAGTTATGGTGAGCAGACAGTTGTTGTTCCAGTACAAGAAACCAAAAAAGGAGATAAAAAGGGGATTCAAATGCTGGCAGGACTTGCAATAGAAGATGAATTTTCAAGATATTCAAGAAACGCAGAAGTTGAGGTTGTTTCGGATAATAAATGCATTGTTTATGTTCCTGAAAGAGACATTCCAAAAATCATAGGCAAGCAAGGCAAGAATATCAGCATGATAGAGAAGAGTCTGGGAATGAGTGTTGAAGTAAGAGAATTAGGAGAAAAAAATAATAAAGAAAAAACTGAAAATAAATATGAAGAAACAGAAACAAAGCAAGAAAAACAGGAAGAAGTTGAATTTGAATTGATCATAGATAAGAAAAGTATAATTTTTAATTTATCTAGTGAAATGCAAAACAAAGATATTGATGTTTATGTTAATAATGAATTATTAATGGTAGCAAAAGCCTCTAAAAAAAGCTTAATCAAAATCAAGAAAAACAATAATCTTGGAAAAATAATTCTTGATGCAAAGAATAGAGGAGAAAAAATTCAACTCTTTGCTTAAAATGATCTTCGAACAAATTCCTGTTGGAATTATGCAGAATTTTTCTTATTTAATTGGAGATGGAGATAGTAAGGAAGGTGCTGTTGTAGATCCTGGCTGGGAAGCTGAAAAAATATTAGAAATTGCAAAAAAATATGATTTGAATATCAAAATAATTTTATTGACACATTCTGATTATGATCATATTAACAGTGTTAAGGATATAGTAAATGCTACAGATGCAACAGTGTATGTCCATAGGGAAGAGGGAGATGAAATAAAAAAACTTGGAATCAATAAAATAAAACTATTAAATGATGATGATATGATTACTATTGGAAAAATAAAAGTCAAAGTTATCCATACACCAGGACACACACCTGGAAGTGTTTGTTTTTTAGTTGATAATAAATTAATAACCGGAGATACATTATTTGTTGAAAATATTGGAAGAGTAGATAAGCCTGGAGGGGATGCAACAAAGATGGCAGAAAGTTTAAAGAAATTAAAGAAATTAGATGAAAGCATTGAAGTTTATCCTGGGCATGATTATGGCTCAATACATCATTCTACAATCAAGCATGAAAAGAAAAATAATTTTCATATGGGAGGTTAAGAATAAAGTTTTTTACTTCCTTATCTTATACCCTATCCTAAACAAATAAACAGCAAAGAAAAATAAAGATACAGCCAATATACTAATTATAAAAAAACCAATAAATAAATTAGATTCTGAAACTCCTATCATGCTGTACCTGAAGGCATCAATCATGTAAAATATAGGATTTATTCTTGTTATTATCTGCAGGCTTTCCGGAACTAGTGTTATTGAATGGAATACACCTCCTAAAAAAACCAAGGGGGTTATGATAAATGTTGACCAGATGTTTAATTGGTCCCAGTCTTCTGCCCACAATCCTGTGATTAAGCCCAAAGAGGAAAAGATAAGGGAAACTACCAGTATCAGAAAAACAAACAACAGGGGATTGAAAATACTTCCGCTGTAAAAAAACAAAGAGATTATGTAAACACTTGCCGCAATAATCAATCCGCGAACAATGCCTCCTAAAATAAAAGCTGTTACAGTCTCTATGTAGGACAATGGCGCAATAAGTATCCCTTCAATATAGTTAAGCCATTTAAACATGAATATTGAAGTAGAGTTGTTTGCATAAGTAGTTGTTATTAATCCCATCATCAAAATACCGGGAATTATGAATTCTAAGTATGACGTATTTCCTATTTGGGGCAATACCCTCCCAATAGTGAACCCGAAAATAATGAGATAAAGCAAAGTCGTAATCCATGTAGGCAGAATAGTCATAGTCCACACTTTAAGGAATCTTAATATTTCCCTTTTTGTCAATGTATAGAAACCAATAAAGTTAGCCATTTTTCTTCACCATACCTATAAAAATATCTTCCAAAGAACTGCTTTCTATATTTATGTCAATTATTTTTAGATTATTCTTTTCAATTATTTTTAAAATCTCATTTACTTTTATATTATCTTCAAAGAAAACCAGATTTTTGCCATCAACCTTGTAATTATATCTTTTGATTTCTTTTGGTATTTTTTTTGTTTTATCTGCTAATTCTACTGTAATCTGAGAGTTGGCAAACTTTTTCATCAATTTTTTCTTGTCATCTATCTCAAGAATGTTTCCCTTATGCAATATACAAACTCTGTCGCAAAGCTTCTCTGCTTCTTCTATATAATGCGTTGTTAAGAGAATTGTGGTCCCATTTTTATTTAGTTTTTTCAATGAGTCCCATAGATAATGCCTCAGCTCAACATCAACGCCTGCAGTTGGCTCATCTAAAATCAATATTTTTGGCTTGTGTATCAAGGCTTTGGCTATAATCAACCTTCTTTTTAACCCGCCAGACAATGCCTTAATGCTGGAATTTCTCTTTTCATAAAGACCAAATAATCTCATTAGCTCCTTAGCCCTTTTAACGCAAACATTTTTTGGTATCCCATAATAACCTCCCTGGTAAATTAAAGTCTCAATAATAGTAAGAAAAGGGTCAAGGTTAAACTCTTGAGGCGCTAGACCAATAAATTTTCTTGCTTTCCTATAATCTTTTACAACATCATTGCCAAATACTTCTATTTTTCCTAAATCAAAGTTTGCAACACCAGTTATTGCATTGATTGTAGAAGTCTTTCCAGCCCCATTAGGCCCCAGAAACCCAAAAAACTCACCTTGCTTTATGTCAAAGCTTATGTTGCTAACTGCTTCAGTGCCGTCATAATTCTTTACAAGGTTTCTTATTGATATTGCTATGTTGCCCATAATTTTAGAAATTTTCTTGGGTATAAAAAGTTAATCTTTATATCTGAAGCCAATAATAAAAAAGAATTAAACCAAACTCTTAGTCAACCCAGATGCACATTCAGTAACACTATTGAGCTGGCAGAAATTCTCCCTTATCTTGTCAGCAGGCTGCACACCACCAAATTTAATCTTATTGTTTACCAAAAATGCAGGGAAAGTATTTATCCCTAATTCTTTAACAATTTCAGAATCTTCATTGTGCTTCTCAAACTCAACTTCACTATCAAAAACTTCCAAAAATTCTTTCAAGTTTTCCTCTGCTTTTGTGCTTGCAGTTTGGCCTTGGCTAAAAAATAAATCAAGCTTGTTTGGTATTTCTTCCCTTTCAACGTAGTAATTTGCATTTGCTACGGTATTCTTCATTACAAAACTATCATCAACTTTATTGAAAGAACTGGAAAGTTTATCATAATTATAAGCTTCCTTAAAACTTAAATTAAATATGTAAGCAGGCAATGCATTAATACCAAAATTTGCAATAAATCCAGTACCTTTTACGTTTTCAAAATCTATATTTTCAACGTCCAAGTTTGGGAAAAATCCGTCAAGTATTGACAGAACTCGTCCAGTTTCACAATTAAAACAATTATTGCTGTTTAAAACCATCAGTTCAACTTTAACATCTTCAATATATTCGCATTCTGCATTTTCTTCTCCAGGATTATTGCATACTCCTATTTTTCCTTTTTCCATGCAATCATCATCAGAATTACAAGCTATTAGGCTAAGAATATTGTCTGCCGGTTCAGCAGAAACATCTTCAACATCTGCTTTTTCTAAAAAAAAGACATACCATAAACCTAAAATTAAAATCACAATAATTGCAATATAGACAAATATTTTTTTATCAATCTTAGTTTCTTCTTCAGAAATAATTTCTGGCTGTTCATCTTCTGGCTTGGATATTGATCCTAATTCTTCTTTCTCCCCTTCTTCAATTTCCTCTACAACCTTTTCTTCCTTCAATTCTTCTGTTACTTTTTCCTCTGCTTCTTTGATATTTTCTATTTTTTTTTGTTCTTCTTTTGCTGTTGATTCTTCTTTAATTTTAGTTTCTTCTATTTTTTCTTCTTCGTGCTTGGCTTCTTCTTTCTCCTCTTCTTCTATTGGTTCTACCTTTTCTTCTTTGATTTCCCTAACTTCTATTTTTTCTTCAGGCTTTAGATCTTCTTTGACCTCTCCTTCTTTTTTAACCTCTATTTCCCCATTTTTCTGCTTTAAAATATTCAAATCATCTAATTTTGCCTCAATTCTTTGCTTTGCAGTTTCATACTCTTCTTTTGTTATAACATTGAGATCAAGGCTTTCTTTCAAAAGTTTCAATTCTTCTTCCAATTTTTCTTTATCTGAGAGCATTTAAACACCTACAAGCGTTTTTATTATCGCTTTAAATTCATCTTCTTGTTCAATACCAAATTTCCCTACATGTTTGTATTTGCATCCTAAAACGACAGTTGGAACACGGTTATTCGGGCTGTATTTTTTGAATATTGCAACTTCTTCTTTAGGAACTCCATTTTCTTTTTTTAACGTTAATAAATTATCACCAGTGTCAAGACTCCAATGTCGTGCTTGTATGCTTCCATCTATCATAAAATTGGTAACCAAATCCTGAAATATTCTTCCACTTTCCTTGCATGCCTGGCATGAGCGTGTAGTATACAGCCTTATAATTGGCTTTTCTTCACTACAAACTTCATCATTAGTTTCTTCAAAAGTTTTTAATACAAGCTTGTCAATATTTTCTGGAAATATTTCAATGTTAGAATCATCTATTAAGTTGTCGATATACTCCTGAAAAGCACCGTCATCAACATCAAAAAATAAATTTTTATTTTCTCCTTCAACGAAACCTATATTTTCTTTCCCCAAAAGTTTTATTATAATCGCTCTAACTTCAAAGGACTTTTTTATTTCATTGATTGTACTGCCTCTAGAGTTCAGATGATTCTCAAATTCATCTAAAGTTAATCCGCTCTCTATTATAAAAAGCCCTAAAAGTTTTTCAATTTCATCGTCATCTACTTTTACATCCTCCTCATCAGCTTTTTGCACCAAAATCTCTTGAGGAATTAAAGACAACACCAAAAAATCTTGCTTTGTGATAAAATCCCTAAACTCCGGAAGAATAGATATCTTATACCACCAACTCAGCTCCTCCCTGGTTATTTCATTTCCATTCACAACAGCAACCAGGTCATCTGAGGATTTTATATTTACAAAATAAAACAGATACACCACTACTAAAATAAAAACAAGAAAAATACTAACTATTATTGCAATCTCTTGTTTCTCTTTTGCCTTTTTACGTTTGCTAGAATATTTTGGGGCTTTCTTCTTCATTTTAACTAAAACTGGACTATTACTGCCTTAAAATGTCTCTGTCACCCCTTTTTTAATAATCAATTTTATTAGTAAATAAAAAGCTTTCGGATTTTTAAGCATTAAAGTAATTTCCGTGTACTTCAATAATTATTTAAATTAATCATTATTTTTATTAAAAATAGATGATATAAATGAAATCTTTAACAGAACATTTATGGTTCAACACAAAAAACAGGATTGAATTCATAAACATGACAGACAAGGTAGAGTATATTGTTAAAAAGTCTGATGTGAAAGAAGGCTTGGTTCTTGTTAATGCTATGCACATTACATCATCTGTTTACATCAATGATGCAGAGTCTGGATTGATAAATGATTTTCAAAAATGGCTAAAAGAACTTGTTCCGATGGGTGAAGATTATCAACATAATTTTACCGGAGAAGACAATGCTTATGCTCACTTAATGCGTACAGTTATGGGCAGGGAGGTAGTAGTGGCTATAAGTAATGGTAAACTAGATTTTGGTCCCTGGGAGCAAATCTACTATGGAGAATTTGATGGAAAACGTAAAAAAAGAGTGATGGTTAAGGTTATCGGAGAGTAACTTTTGTTTGTATTCAAGAAAAA
>JASMFO010000040.1 GCA_030751755.1 Candidatus Woesearchaeota archaeon | reverse complement strand
TGTCAAAGCTATAATCTACCCTGACAGTCTTATCCTCATTTTCTGCGATAAGGCCGCCAATAATGTCAGATTCTTCATCATTAAAATTCTCTATAAGCTTGATGTCTTTTTTATTGCAATAAATAGTTGCAACCTCAATGTCATTTTTTGCTTTCTCCAACAATTTCTTGAGATAGTATTCTCTTTTTCCGGAATCCAGTTTTTCAATCTTTTTTCCTGCGTCATCAAAAACAGCATCTATCAGCTGCTTTTTTGCCTCAAGAATCGCTTTTTTGTTTTCAAGTTCCGCAGATGCAAGCTCCTGCTTCCTGATTACCTCAATCATCCCCTTAGCATCCGCATTGCTTTGCTCCTCTATCTCTTCTAACATCATTTCTGCTTTTTTAGTTATTTCACTAGCTTCCTTTCTAGCATCTGCAAGCAATGCTCGTTCCTGATTGCGGGCATTACTGATTATCTCTTCCTTTACTGTTTCCAATCCCATTTTAGAGCTTATCCTGCCAAACCCAATATCAATATTGCAACCACTAAGCCAAATATAACTAAGGTTTCTGGAATAACAGTAAAGATTAATCCTTTACCGAACATCTCATCCTTCTCAGCTATAGCGCCTATTGCTGCGGCTCCAATCTCTTTTTCTGCAATACCTGCTGCAAGGGCGCTTAAACCCACTGCCAAACCAGATCCTATTGCAATTAAACCAACTGATAGTTCTACTGCCATTTTGTTTTGTACCTCCGTTAATTTTTCATTATTTTAATTACTCTTTTGCTCCAAATGGACTGTACTTTTCAGCACCACCTTCAAAAAACTTTGAAAAAAACTCAACGTAATGCAGCCTTAGTGAATGCAAAAAGCTTCCAAATAATCCAAGCACTATATTTAATGCGTGCCCTACAAGCAAAATCAATATCCCGCTTAATATCATAAATCCCCCTTTATGAAAGAATCCTGCCGCCATGTCATTCACAACAACAGCTATGGATACTGACGACAAACCTATCGCCATCAATCGCAGATAAGATAATGTGTTTGTCAAGATGCTTGGTATTTCAATAATGCCTTTTATACCTTCCCCCTTATACAGCATAATCAAGGAAACAATAAAAAATAACCACCCGATTAAAGGAATTATTTCAATAATATTAAGGTATGATAATAATAAAAATAATATTCCGATTTCCAAAACAAACCATGAGCCTTTTTCAAATAGTGCATGATTTAATCCATGTTCCTTGAGTATGTTAACGAATCCTACTATAAGGCCCCAATTTACATGAATAATCCCAATTGCAATAGAGATGAACATAAGTTCGGTTACCCCATGGCTTCTGCTTATTAAATGTGGGATTGCAAAATGGCCTATTTCTTCCAAACCAAAAAATTCTCCATAGATAAAACCAAAGAAAATTGATGCGGCAGATGACAGCAGCAGTACATTAAATAAAGCAGCCCCTTTTGGTATCTTCTTTTTCAAAAAATAGAAAAGCGCAAAGCTTACAATCCCATAACCAAAGTCACCAAGCATAAAGCCGAAAAATATAGGATATGTTAAAAACATGAAAAAAGTCGGATCAATTTCCTTATACTTTGGCAGAGAATATAAATTGATAAAAAACTCAAATGGCTTTGCATAACCTTTATTGTCAAGTTTTACTGGAACATTATCTTCTTTCTTTGCATCCTCATGATGAATAAATACCTTGTCTTTGCTTATCTTATTTAACTTACTAATTGCATTGTTTAAATTTTCTGTTGGAACCCACCCTTTTATTAAGAAAGCGTCTTTTGTTGCTGCAAATTTCAACGGCGCTTCTGCTTTCTCGAGTTCCTGGCTTAAAAAATCATCAGCAGTTAATAAAAATCCCTTGTATTCCTGAGCCAGCTTTTCTATTTGTTTTTTGATTTTATTGCTTTTATCCATAAGCATTGTATTTTGCCTTTCTATTTTCTCTAAATTAGCTACAGCATTGCCTTTAAGGCCGCCAATATTTGTAAAATTTATAGGTGTAAAACCAATTTTCTGCAATATGTTCGATGTATTTTCCTTATTTTTTATATCTATAAACAAAGCCATGAAAGTTTGTTTTTTAAGTGTACTATCAAACAACATAAAATTTTTTGTTATTTCTGACAATTCTTTTTCTAGGTTGGTTATATCATTTTTTCCTTCTAAATAACCAGTAAAATAAGCTAATGATTTGTAAGAAGTAAAGTTTTCAAGAGGAACACCAATATTTTTTAAAATCCTCAATTCTTGATTTGTATTTTGATTTTTTGATAGTTGCTCCTCAACTTTTCTTAATTCTTCAAAATTCTTATTTACTTCCTCATTAAGCTTTTTTGTTGTATGGTTTATTTCCAGCAAGCCTCTTTTAAGCTCAAATTTATTCTTTTCTTGTTTTATTCCTAATGCGGTTATTAAGGACCTTACCTTAACTATTATTTCAGAAAGTTTATTTGTAGTTTCCAATGGCTGCCCAATATCTGCTAACTCGCTCTTTAAGTGCTCGACAATATGCAATATTTTTAGTTTATGGAGCTCTTTAATGATTTTTTCCTGTAAATTCTTAGGCCCTGTTATTAGGATACTATTCATCTCATATGGTTTTAGCATCTTTATATCCTCTCTTCAAATTTTTTCATAACAAACTCAACAGCTTTACTCACATTTTTCACTGCTTTTGCCTTTAATTGATTCAGTGATTTTTTGCCTTCTTCCAGTTTTCCATCCTTGATAGATTTGGCCTTATCCCTGAAATCCAGGAGTTTTCTTTTCTGTGCTTTGCTTATTTCCTCTTTTTTTGCAGCTAACAGCTCTGAAGAATTCTTTTCTGCATCATCCAAAATAGCTTGGCTTTCTCTTTTAGCTTTTTCTACGATATCCTCTGCTTTTTTTTCAGAATCTCTAATTTCGTTTAGAATTTCAGCTTCTTTTGTCTCATTTAACATTGTAACGCTCATTTTATTATTCAAAAGCAAAAAGTGCTTTTATGTCCCTTTAATAATATAATGCAAATATTCTATGTAATATATTTAGTTTTCTATCTTTAATGTTACCATCCAGTCCATTACCACCTCACTTATTGTATCAAGGTTTTGCCTTATGCGTGACATGTCGTTGGTTTTAACATCCTTAACTTCTACTTTTTTTATTGAAGAAAACGCTTTGGCAAATTCCATTGCATATTTTTGATCAAGATTTAAAATATCCTGTGTTATATTATGTAAGATCTCAATTGGTTTAATAATTTCATCAAGAAATTTTTTATTTCCTTCTCCAAGACATATTAACCTATCTACCATCCTTTCCAGCTCTTTTGATATCAAAGAGATGTAGTAAAGGTCAATGTTTTTCAATTTTGTGGTCTTTCCAAATGTCAAGGAGCCAATAACTGACTTGTCTATGAGCATTTTGCTCCTATCAATCTCGTCCTCATATCTTTCAATTAATTCTTTATCGTAGTTTTTACCCATAACTATAATCATATTTTTTATTTTTTTCACCATTGTTTTCAATAATGATTCTGGGTCAGAAACAGTAACCGTGCCATGGGAAGTAATTTGTTTTTTATCAATCTCAACAGACTCCAGGCTTATCAGTCTTTTTTGATTAAGCAGTTTTGTAAAGTCCATTTCTTTATCCATACCAATCTCAAATGAAGCAACTGGATTAATGTAAGAGGCTACAACTAATTTACGTATTATCTCAGGTTCATCTTCTACAAGATTGAATTTTAGATGTTTCAGCTTTTTTTCTGTCAGCTCAGGAGAAATAATTATAGAACCATCAGTATCATACTCAATGCTGACCTTTGACTTAGCACCTATCTTATGTTCCCTACACCATGATGTGGGTAGGTATACATAGTGCATATCTCCTGTTTTCTGTATATTTCTTATCTCCATCTATATAGTAAGTATAGAGTCACTATTTATAAATATTTTGTTTTAGTTTTGCCTTTTCTAATAACTAAATACTTTCCATATTCTATATATTTTATAAGAATAATGTTTTTATACTTAAGCTTTCAAGAGCATTACTATGCTGGTAAATGATATAATGCATAATGCAACAAAAATCTCTTCTGACACTACTGTTTCTGAAGCTGCAGCTATGATGGACCAAAAATCTATTGGTTCTGTGCTAGTTGAGAAAAACAATAAAATTATGGGCATAATGACTGGAGGAGATATTTTAAGGAAGATTGTGGCAAAAGGGGAAAATTCTGATGTGTTAAGAGTAAAGGATATTATGAGCTATCCTATAATAACAATCGAGGCAAATGAGGATATAGAAGCAGCCAGCAGAAAAATGTGCCATAATAAGATACGAAGGCTGGTAGTCACTGAAAATAATGAGATTATTGGCAAGATAACAGCAAACAGCATATCCAGGAGCATTAAATATTTATCAGTTAGAGAAAGTCCTGTTTATACGAGGCCGGAATATTGAATATATAAAATAATAAGATTTATTATATATTAGCTTACTCTTTCTATCTTACCGTGCGCCAGTAGCTCAGCTTGGACAGAGCGACAGGTTCCTAACCTGTAGGTCCGGAGTTCGAAAACCTTAATGGTTCGAAAGTCTTCGCTGGCGCGTTTTTAATTATGAACAATGAATAGTAAAATAAATCCTCCAAATAGTAAATTAGAGTCAGTGGTGATTAAATTATGTCAAAATTTACCTTTTAATGCTACTTTATTCGAACAAAAGGGTTTATGTTACAATCCTTCATATATTTGTGGATATTGCAGACAAGTTGATAAAGATGATTATTTATGTCACAAAAAAACATATATCCCAAATTTAGAAATAGAAGAAGTATAAAATGTTAACCTTAGGTATTTTATTCGCAATTGTCGCAATGATCGGATGGGCCTTTTCTGATTTTTTTGTAGTCCAAGCTGTAAGGAAAGGATGTGTTTTTAAGACATTTCTTTGGAGCCAGGTAATCGCAGTTTTAACATACCTCGGGATATTTATTTTTTTCTTTAAGATGCCCATAATTTCATCTGCAACTTTTGCATTAATAATGATTGCAGGCTTTTTTGGAGTTATTTTATACTTAGCATTCTATAAAGGTTTGCAGATAGGTTATGTCTCTGTCATAAGCCCAATTGCTGCTTCTGGGGTCATAATAGCAATTATTTTAAGTACTATTTTCCTTGGCGAAACCTTGACATCCTTGCAGGCAATAGGTGTTGGCTTTGCTATTTTAGGTGCAATTTTGACGTCTTTTAAATTTCATGATCTAATCAAATTAAAGCTCAAGAGCCTTGCAGTTGGCGTTAAGTATGCTTTAGTAGCAATGATAGCTATCGGAATTTACTTAGTTCTTCTTGATATGCTGGTAGAAGAATTAGGATGGTTCTTGCCTTTGCTTTTGGTCAAGGTATCTACAGTCTTTTATTTTTTAGTATATACCAGTATGAGGAAGAAAAATCTTTCTTTCCCGAAGAAAGCTCCATTGTTTGTTATCCTGGTTGGAGTTTTTGAAGTAATTGGTGCTTTATCATACATGGCAGGCATCGGACTTGAATTTACAGCATTAGTCGCTCCAATTTCTGCGACTGCACCGATGCTAACTATAATATTAGCAAGAATGTTCCTGAAAGAAATGCTGGATACAAACCAGAAATTGGGTGTTGTTACTGTTATTATTGGGGTGGTCTTGCTGTCTATTTGACAAATTTCTTCAACAATTCCATTATCTTCTTCCCATCAACCTTTCCTCTGTACTTACCCATAAGAATTCCCATATAAGCCCCAATGTTAAGCCCTTTCTTTCCATCAATTAATTTTTTGATGTCTTTCTCTATTTCTTTTAAAGAAACTCCTGTAAATTCTTCTAATTTTACCTTTTCATTCTTTATTTTTTTAATTAACAGGTCAATTATTGCTTCTTTTGCTATCTTTCCCTTGTTTAGGTAATCTAAAACTTCTTCAAAGTGTTCTTTATCCAATTTAGAAATATCTTCTTTAAACCTTGTTTTGATCTCTTTAGGAATATTTATCAGTGTATGGGCAATTATTTGCGGCTCTATTTTATTGAATTTTTTTACCAATGCCTCAAAAATTTCATTTCCTAACAATTCTTTTGCCAGTTCTTTTGTTATTTTGTACTTCTTTTCTAAATCTTCTTCCTTATGTGCCAATAATTTTGGCAAGTCTTTTTTTAGTTTTTCAATGTATCCCTTATCTATTGTTACTGGCCTTACATCTGTTTCAGGATATAATCTGTCAGCCCCAGGCATTGGCCTTAGAAATGATGTTGTAAAATCAGGCTCTGCTTTTCTTACTTCTTGTTTTAATTTTGTTGCATTTAATTGTCTTTTAATCTCATATTCGATTACTTTGGGTATGCTTTTTAAATCCTGAAAACCCTTGATTTCAGTCCTTGCACCATCTTTAATTGAAACATTAACATCCTGCCTTATTGTCCCCAACCCCCTTTTCATTCCCGGAACAGATCTTAGCACCATGCCTATATGTGCAGCAACCTCTTTGGCATGCTCATTGTTTTTTATATCTGCATCAGTTGCTATCTCTATTAAAGGAATTCCTAGTCTATCTAATCTGTACCTGACAAAATCTTTTCCATCTTCAAGTTTTTGCGCAGCTTCTTCTTCCAAACAAATTATTGGAATTCTTACTTTACCTTTAGAAGTTTCAATAAAACCATCAGTTGCTATTAAAGCAGTTCTTTGAAATCCGGCAACATTGCTTCCGTCAACAACAGTTTTTCTCATTACCTGGATCTCATCAGCAATTTTTGCATTCAATAATAAAGCAAGCTTTAATGTTGTTTCCAGTGCTTGTTTGTTTAATTCATTTGGGGGTTGCTCATCATATTCTATTAAACATGTATCATTAGAATCAGCGTCATAAATGAATTTCTTCCCTTTCTGCATTTCATGCTTAGCTGCAATATCTATTTCCCCGGTTTCGCCAGCAACTGCCCTTAACCTTCTTTCAAACCTTACATCTGGTTCCTTATCAGAATTTATAGTTGAGCAACTGCAAAATAGCTTTTTGCCTTCCAATTGCTGATGAATCTCAAGACCGCATTTAAAGCCTAGATTATTGTAATTAATTTCCATAAGATAGTTAATATTATTGTGGATTTAAATAGATTATTGTTTTAGTAACTACTGGACGTTTGCGCGTGTGATTTATATATGGGTCATCGCAAAAAGTGTGTTAGGCAGACGTTTTTAAGCCACCGTATGCATTACTGCTGCAGTTTTTGATTTTCCGCATTCCATCTGCAATATTCACATTCTTCACTTGCTTTAGGAATTTTCCCTTTTAACACTTCAAGGGCATTTTTAAATATATTTTCTGCATTCTCTATGCTTATTTTCATCTTTATCAGATCAGTATTGAAAACAACATCGCCATTTTCATTTACTTTATCTGGATGATAGAACAATAGATAAGCGTAATCCTCTGTCTTGTAGTTGTTTTTTCTCAATAGCAGGTTGTATATGTCCATCTGGTTCTGGTAGTGTTCATGGGTGTCTTCCTTTAATGGATATCCTCTTGTCTTGTAGTCA